>JBAQWL010000320.1:0-6398 GCA_049298895.1 Gallionella sp. | reverse complement strand
ATGGAAGATAACCCACGCTTCCGCGATGCCCAGCTGGGCATCATCGTTTCCTCGTTGCGTGCCTTGCAGCTATTTCTGCGCAAAAATGCCAAGCTCAATCGCCAGCCCGATTACATCGTGGTGGAAGGCCCGCTGGCGGGCGGGCATCTGGGCTTCGGGATGGACTGGGCGCAGTATGATCTGCGCACTATTGTCACCGAGATTCAGCAGCATCTTCAGGTCGAAAAGCTGGATATCCCAGTGATCCCGGCGGGTGGGATTTTTACCGGCAGTGACGCGGTAAGCTATCTGGAAACCGGTTCGGCGGCTGTGCAAGTGGCGACTCGCTTTACCGCTGCCAAGGAATGCGGCATTCCGGAAAAAGTCCAGCAGGAGTACTTCAAGGCCAGCGAGGAAGATATCGAAGTGAACATGATATCGCCGACCGGTTATCCGATGCGCATGCTGAAGAACTGTCCGGCGATCGGTGCCGGCATACGCCCCAACTGTGAAGCATACGGTTATCTGCTCGATGCCAATGGCCACTGCGCTTACATCGACGCATACAACCGCGAAGTGGCGTTGCATCCCGATGCCAAGAAAATTTCCGTCAAGGACAAGACTTGCCTATGCACCCATATGCGCAACTTCGATTGCTGGACCTGCGGTCATTACACCTATCGCCTCAAGGATACGACCCGCCGTAATGCCGACGGCACTTATCAAACTCTGCCCGCCGAACATATTTTCCATGACTATCAATTCAGTACCGACGGCAAGATCGCCCTTCCTGCACTCCCTTCTTGAATTAATTCCTTACCTTGCTCTTGAAATTGGGTAAAGTCGCCCCGACTATTGGCACTCGATGGCAGAGAGTGCTAAACTCCGCCCTCGCTTTTTTAACCCCTTGTTTTAGGAGACCTCAGTATGAAAATTCGCCCTTTGAACGACCGCGTGATCGTCAAGCGTATGGAAGAAGAACGTAAAACGGCATCTGGAATCGTCATCCCAGATGCCGCCACTGAAAAGCCCGATCAAGGCGAAATCATCGCCGTAGGTAAGGGCAAAGTGGGTGATGACGGCAAATTACAAGCCATGAGCGTCAAGGTGGGTGACCGCGTTCTATTCGGCAAATATGCCGGTCAAGCCTTCAAAATGGACGGCCAGGAATACATGACCATGCGCGAAGATGACATCATCGGCGTGGTTGAAGCGTAACTAACACGAGACTTTCAGGAGAAAATAACATGGCAGCTAAAGACGTAAAATTCCACGACGCCGCACGCAACAAGATGGTGGTCGGCGTGAACATTCTGGCCGATGCGGTCAAGGTTACACTCGGCCCCAAGGGTCGCAACGTAGTGCTGGATCGGTCCTATGGTGCGCCAACTATCACTAAAGATGGTGTATCTGTCGCTAAAGAGATCGAACTGAAGGACAAGTTTGAAAACATGGGAGCGCAAATGGTCAAGGAAGTCGCTTCCAAGACCTCTGATGTGGCCGGTGACGGCACCACGACCGCGACCGTGCTGGCGCAATCCATCGTTCAGGAAGGCATGAAGTTCGTTGCCGCCGGCATGAACCCGATGGATCTGAAGCGCGGCATCGACCAGGCGGTCATCGCCGCTGTCGCAGAACTCAAGAAGATATCCAAGCCATGCACCACCAGCAAGGAGATCGCCCAGGTGGGAAGCATCTCCGCCAACTCCGACACTGTGATCGGCGAAAAAATCGCTGCTGCAATGGAAAAGGTCGGCAAAGAAGGCGTGATTACCATTGAAGATGGCACCGGCCTGGAAGACGAGCTGGATATCGTGGAAGGCATGCAGTTCGACCGCGGTTACCTATCGCCTTACTTCATCAACAACCCGGATAGGCAACTGGCATTGATGGAAAACCCCTACATCCTGTTGCACGACAAAAAAGTTTCCAACATTCGCGACCTGCTTCCGGTATTGGAACAGGTCGCCAAGGCAGGACGTCCGTTGCTGATCATCGCCGAAGATGTGGACGGCGAAGCACTGGCCACCCTGGTCGTGAACAACATCCGCGGCATCCTGAAGACCGTTGCTGTCAAGGCGCCCGGGTTTGGTGACCGCCGCAAATCCATGCTGGAAGACATCGCAATTTTGACTGGCGGCACCGTGATCGCTGAAGAAGTGGGATTGTCTCTCGAGAAAGCCACCTTGGAGGAGCTGGGCCAAGCCAAGCGCATCGAGGTGGGCAAGGACAACACCATCATCATCGATGGCGCCGGCAAGGAAGAAGCGATCAAGGGCCGTATCAGCCAGATCAACAAGCAAGCCGAAGAATCCACCAGCGACTACGACAAGGAAAAACTGCAGGAACGCAAAGCCAAGCTGGCCGGTGGTGTTGCGGTAATCAAGGTTGGCGCTGCGACTGAAGTCGAAATGAAGGAAAAGAAAGCACGCGTGGAAGATGCATTGCACGCGACGCGCGCTGCCGTTGAAGAAGGCATTGTTCCCGGCGGCGGCGTGGCATTGCTGCGTGCTAAGGTTGCAGTTGCCAAGCTCAAGGGTGACAACCATGACCAGGACGCGGGTATCACCATCGTGTTGCGTGCCCTGGAGTCCCCACTGCGCGCCATCGTTGCCAATGCAGGTGACGAACCTTCAGTAGTAGCTAACAAGGTTACAGAAGGCAAAGGTAGTTTTGGTTACAACGCAGCCTCCAGCGAATATGGCGACATGTTGGCCATGGGCGTGGTTGACCCAACCAAGGTGACGCGCGTCGCGTTGCAAAATGCGGCTTCTATCGCTGGTTTGATGTTGACCACGGCCTGCATGGTAGCTGAGATGCAGGAAGACAAACCTGCTGCAGGCGGTATGGGCGGCGGCGGTATGGGCGGTATGGAAGGCATGATGTAAATACTGTTTGTTTCGCAGCAATCCGACAAACCCCGCTACCGCGGGGTTTGTCATTTAGGGCGTTATCGGTATAATGCGCGGCTTCCGAAGCCTGCCCTGAGTCTGTCGAAGGGTTGGCTGAATTTGCTTGATTGACGAAAGAAACGCACCAACAATGGCCTGGTAGCTCAGTCGGTAGAGCAGAGGATTGAAAATCCTTGTGTCGGTGGTTCGATTCCGCCCCGGGCCACCAGATTCAAGGGGTTACGCGATGCGTAGCCCCTTTTTTATTTGTACTGTCAACCAACTGTCAACGGATTTCAAATTGTCAGCTTGGTGATATTTCGATTTTCCTTGATCTGACTGTCAGTGATTGGCACCACTTCAGTGCTGAGCCTAGAATTGCCATCTGCTTACCCAACTCAATAACAAATAAGTTCGGTTAAATAGCTGCGGGACGGCGCGTATTGACATTTAGCGACAATGTAGCTACATTGTCGCTACGAATAAGGAGAATATATTATGTTAGCGACTCTAAAAACTACTGATGTCCGTTCTCGCATTGAACCGGCCATCAAAGATCGCGCCACCGAGGTGCTGGCTTCCTGCGGCCTTAACCTCAGCGATGCAATCCGTCTTTTCTTGCGTCAGGTTGTTGCTCAAGAAGGTTTGCCATTCGAAGTAAAAGCCCCCAATGCCATAACGCGTGCTGCAATGCAGGAAGCGCGAGCAATGAGGAAAGCGAAGTTTGATTCAGCGGAAGCACTATTTGAAGACCTCGAAAAAACAGGCAAAGCTAAAGCGCGCAAAGCAGCCTCGAAGTAGCGATAAAACCAAACAGTTCAGCAAAGATTGGGATCGCCTAAGTCATTCAGGGCGCTACAACATGAATCGCCTGAAGGAAGGGATGTTGCTGCTGATTGCAAATGATGAGCCACTTCCTCCTGAATACCTTGATCATGAACTATCTGGTGAATGGGCTGGCTTCAGGGAATGTCATATTGGTGGAGATTTTTTGTTGATCTACGAGCTACAGGGTGATGGCGCGATCATATTTACCCGCACGGGAACCCATTCTGAGCTTTTTTGAATAGAAACACATAACAGAGTGCGGACACCCGACACGTTGACTGCTTTCTTCCCGGCATGGCAAATGCCGCCTTTATTTTTAGCCGTTCAATCTCGCAAGAGGATTAAACGTTTTCGCTTCCTGTAGGTGTTCCGGCGCTAGGTGTGCATAGCGCATCGTCATGGTCAGGCTGCTATGGCCAAGGATTTTCTGTAACACCAAAATATTTCCGCCGTTCATGATGAAGTGGCTGGCGAACGTGTGACGGAGTACATGCGTAAGCTGGCCTCTTGGAAGCATCAGCCCGGCTTTTTCTACGCCGTCCCTGAATGCAGCATATCCGAACTTGAAATATTGCTCTGCGATGGCACTATTATCGCCATACCGCTTTTCATGATTTTCATGCAGAGCAACAATCAATGCATCATCTATCGGCACCGACCGATTCTTTCCTGATTTCGTACCCGTGAATTGAATCTGGCCGTTTCGAACCTGCTGCACCCGCAACCCTTCTGCCTCGCTCCATCGTGCACCGGTCGCCAAGCATATTTTTGCGATCAGCTGAGCATCTCCGCTCAACGCATCGAGAAGCAGTTTTATTTGCTCGATGTTCAAGAATGACAACTCCCGCTCCGCAATCTTCATTTGACGTACCTTGACCAGCGGATTGCCGCCCTTCCAGTGGCCAAGCCGCTCTAGCTCATTGAACACGGCGCGCAGATACGAATGTTCACGGTTCAAATTGTTTGCCGATATTCCATCGGTCATTCGAATGGCACGGTAGTCCGCGAACATTTCCGGCTTGAACTGCTCGGCGATAGGATTCCCCAGGGCGGCGCACAGATGCTTTAATCGGCTGTAGGTATTTTCACCGGTACGCAGATTAATGCCGTGGTACTTATGCCACAACTCAACCAGGTCAAGCAATCTTCGACCGTCGCGCCGTGGCGTTTGCCAGTCAGGCGTTTGGGTGACTTTTGTTTTCAGCCAGGCTTCGTAGGTGAGTAGTCGTCCAAACACATTATTGTTCCCAGGGAGAAGAATCAGTGAAGACGGCTACTTTCTGATATTATTCACGCTGATTTAATGAGTGAAGTATCAAGGGCTCCGCCCCGGGACAGAAAATTTATAGTGCCTTCACGAAAACGTGCGGGCATTTTTCATTTTTGTGCAGCCCGTTATGCGCCCAGGAAACAACCCATGACCAATGCTTTAGAAAAAATATACGTCGACACACCAACAGCGAGTTCCGCAGAAGTAGCGCGCGAAGTAAAGCGCCGCCGCACCTTCGCGATCATCTCCCACCCCGACGCGGGCAAGACCACGCTCACCGAAAAGCTGCTGCTGTTCGGCGGCGCGATCCAGATGGCGGGCACGGTCAAGGCACGCAAGAGCGGACGCCATGCCACTTCAGACTGGCTGGAGATCGAGAAGCAGCGCGGCATCTCGGTGGCCAGCTCGGTGATGCAGTTCACCTACGATGATTGCGTGATCAACCTGCTCGACACGCCGGGTCACCAGGATTTTTCCGAGGACACCTATCGCGTGCTAACCGCAGTGGATGCCGCGGTGATGGTGGTGGACGCAGCCAAGGGTGTCGAAGCGCAGACCATCAAGCTGCTCGAAGTGTGCCGCTTGCGCAACACACCCATCATCACCTTCATCAACAAGATGGACCGCGAAGTGCGCGACCCGCTGGAAGTGCTGGACGAGATCGAGTCGGTACTGAAGATCAAATGCGCGCCGGTGACTTGGCCGATCGGCATGGGCAAGCGCTTTCAGGGCGTGTATCACCTGCTGAACGATGAAGTGCTGCGCTTTTTGCCGGGCGAGGCCAAGGCCGGCCAGGAAGTCGAAACCCTGCAAGGCTCGCAGATCGACCAGCTCGCGGCACAGTGCCCGAACGAGATGAAGACCATGCGCGACGAGACCGAGCTGGTCATCGGCGCGGGCGCGTCTTTCGACCTGCACGAGTTTCTCGGCGGGCAACAATCGCCGGTGTTTTTCGGCTCCGGCATCAACAACTTCGGCGTGCGTGAAGTGCTGCGCGCGCTGGTGGACTGGGCGCCCTCCCCGTTGCCGCGCGCCACCGATGTGCGCATCGTGCAGCCCACCGAGGCTGCGTTCACCGGTTTCGTGTTCAAGATCCAGGCCAACATGGACCCGAACCACCGCGACCGTATCGCATTCCTGCGCGTGTGCTCCGGCCGTTACAGCTCGGGCATGAAGGTCAAGCATCGCCGCACCGGCAAGGAAATGAAACTTGCGAATGCGGTGACGTTCATGGCCAACGAACGCTCACGCATGGACGAAGACTATGCGGGCGACATCATCGGGGTGCACAATCACGGCCAGTTGCAAATTGGCGATGTGCTCACCGAGGGCGCAGCACTCACTTTCAAGGGCATCCCATATTTCGCACCCGAACTGTTCAGTCGCGCGCGCCTGCGCGACCCGATGAAAGCCAAGCAGCTGCAGAAGGG
>JBAQWL010000319.1:0-8655 GCA_049298895.1 Gallionella sp. | reverse complement strand
CACCAGTCCCAAGCGGTCATGCTCGCTCACCGCCACCACCAGTTTCGGGCGCGTGTGCAACAGATTCAGCGACCAATCGCCCAAGCGATTCGCGCCATGCGCAGGCGGCGCGCTTGGCGCAGCCTTCATCGCCGTCAGTAATTTTTGGGTGCAGCGTAGTGCGGTCATGTTTTCAGTTTTTCTGGTACAGGAGCGCCGTTAGTAGGTTGGGTTAGCGGTTTCATCGCGTAACCCAACGAAGCTAATGTCAATAAATAAACAATTCCACTTCTTGCGGCGAGATAACTGGCGTGATTTTCACTAACTTCTCTTTATCAACAATTTTGCGGGCATCCACGGCATCCTTCAGTTTCTTTGATGATATCCAGTCGTTATTCCATATGCGTGCATTTTCACCCGCAACCAGCTTGCAAATGGGTTCGTCAAAATTAATCTCATTGGAAAATTTCAAGGTTACACGCTGAAGCCAGATTTGCATGTGCCCGGTGTTGGGTATTAGAGAAAACCTCTGTCTTATTTTCTCAATGATTGTCCGCTTTTCTTCTAGCGTGGCAACAAAGCTTAATAGCTTGCTCAGGATAGAAGCACATTTTGAATAAGTTCTAGGGTTGCGATATGCAATGTCAACGATAATGCCAATCAATGGTAACGGCTGCTCGGTCAAGCTATCCAGTTTGAAGATGCGCTTAAGGTATTTGTCCAGTGCAACATCCAGACTGCCCGAATTAGGGAATTGCTTGGCGTGATTATGAATTAACAGTAGGCGCTTTTGAAGGGTATTGTCTGATTGTTTGCTTGCCATCCAGCCCAGCTTGTCACTTTTTATGGAAGCCTGAACTACGTCATTACTCGCCTTGGTCTTGGATGAGTTAAGCTTCAAGCCAGGATCAATTGTGGTTTCAGTAAGAAGCTTTAAGATTTTTTCTCCAGCCTGCATATTGGAGACAAATATCCGGTAGTCATCGCGATAACGCAGGATGCAGTAATCGTCTATATTTTCGCCTTGAAGCTTCTTTGTTAGCTCAAGGTCTATATAACCCAGAACCATTTCGGCGATAAAATCCATTAATGCCGAACCTTGTGGAATGCCATTGGTTTGACCATGCCGCATATCCTGGATACGGTTATCTATTACACTTCCAATCAAATTATTATTGTTTCGATTTTCTTTTTTCTTTGCCTCGGGTTTCGTATGCAGTGCCCAAACGATTGAGTGCGTGTAAATGGAGCCGTAACAGTCGGTGATGTCCGTCTCCAGAAGGTATTCGTAATCCAAAGACAGCTCGATCGACTTCTGTTCAATCGCTTGCCACCAGTGCGATACCTGTTCTGCTTTATCTTTTTCATCTGTCAATGAAACCACTGGCAGGCTGAGGCAGCGAATTTTTTTATTTCCAGAAAACTCTTTGAATTTTTCACAAATCAATTTCCAATTTTGTTCTTCAGTAATCTGATGAACGAGAGAAACATATAAGACAGGATGGATAAGCTGAAATGGTCGCCAAGCGTACTTGCCATCCTTGTTGTTTAGAATGCTGTAATTGATGTCGTCATACTCCCTTGGTGTGCAGTTACGAAGATCACGAAGATGTTTGCCATTGATAATCCGATCAACATCAATTAGCAGATTGCCAAAAGCAATGTATGGCGGTAGATCCAGGCTGCAATAACTTTCTGGTTTTAGAAAAAAACGACGAGCGTCCTCATTTGGGAGTTCAAGAATGGACTTTCTCGTTGGCTCGACAGCTTTTGTAGATGGTTTTTCCGTACTCATACGGCAGCTCCCAATTCATCTTTTGATTTTATTTCTACGGCGAAAAACGGTAGAAGAGCTTTTCTTCAGTCCGACTTCACTTGCACACCACTTGCGCCCGCTCGATCTCGCGATGAAAACTCGTCGGGATGCGCGCCCAGTCCATCACATCCACGCGGATCGGCAGGTTGCTTTCGGTGAAGGCTTCTTTGAGGTTGTATAGCGAGCTAGTTTCTTCTTGCAAGTTTTGCGGGTTGCGCAGCACGAGGTCGAGGTCGCTGGCTTCGTGGTCGCTGCCGGTGACGCGGCTGCCGTAGGCCCAGACTTCTGCATGCGGGACGTGCGCACGCAAAATGAGCTTCCAGCGTTTTCGCTTCGGCGACGAAACCCGGCAAGAGCGCCAGCGTTTCTTTTGTATTTCACCAGGCAGGATGTCTGAATTCTTCATGCCTTCAGTACGCTTGCAAGCAAAGGGTTTTCAGGTGCGGCAAAAGGATTTAGCACCGTCACGCCGCGCCAAGTGAACCCATCCTGCAAGTCTTCACTGAGCAGCATCCGGCAGCGGTTCTCGGCAGCCACGGCGAGGATGAGCGCGTCCCATATTTGCAGTTGGTGGTCGGCGGCAAGGTCGAGCGCGGATTGGAAGGCAGTCCAGGTCGAATCCGCCACTTCGAAACTGTCCGCCCAGCCCAGGATGGCATTGCGCGCCGGGGAGGTTTTGCGTTTGGCCTTGGAGGTGAGAACACGGTAAAGCTCTCCCAGTGTTTGTGCCGGAAGCAGAACCGATTCTACCGGCAGCCGCTCAACAAGCTCGCGTGCCATTTTACATCTGGCCTTGTCGCCCAACCCTTCGGCATAGGCGAGGATGTTGGTGTCCAGCGCGACTCTCATGCTCAGCCTTCGTACAGTTCGTCACGGCTCCAGTTCCGCACGCCTGTCGCGGCCTGCTTGTGCAGCCTTGCCAGCAAGGTTTTTTTTGCGGCATTGCGTTGGGCGTTGGCAGCCTGGGCAGGTCTGATGGTCGCCACGGGTTTGCCCCGTGATGTGACGGTGATGGTTTCTCCGTGCGCGACTTCGCGCAACACGCTGGAAAACTGGCGGTTGGCATTGGCTGCGGTGACTGTTTTCATAGTGCTTTCCTTAATGTAGTGTTGGGCACTACTTTATGGAAATTCTGGCGGCGCGTCAACTGCAAAGCAGCAGTAGGGCAGGCCTTGCCTGCCGAGATACGTCGTCGGGCATATACCGGGCTACAGAACTGGTGGTTCGACATGCTTACACCCCCAGGGTGCAAGAGCCTCTATGAGGTCATGAACGGGTACGTGAGCGGCAAGGGGCTACACCCCTTGCTTCAAACTGGCCGAGATAAAATCGTCCAGATCGCCGTCCAGCACGCTTTGCGTGTTGCCGGTTTCGACGTTGGTGCGCAGGTCCTTGATGCGCGACTGGTCCAGCACATAGGAACGGATCTGGTGTCCCCATCCGATGTCAGTCTTGTTGTCCTCCATCGCTTGCTTCTGTTCGTTGCGCTTGCGGAGTTCGGCCTCATACAGCCGCGATTTTAGCATTGTCATGGCTTCGGCGCGGTTGCGGTGCTGCGAGCGGTCGCTCTGGCATTGCACCACGATGTTGGTTGGTAGGTGGGTGATGCGCACTGCGGAATCGGTTTTGTTGATGTGCTGTCCACCTGCACCCGAGGCACGATAAGTGTCTACGCGCAGATCGGCAGGATTGATCTCGACTTCGATGGATTCATCCACCTCGGGATAGACGAATACGCTGGCGAACGAAGTGTGGCGACGGTTACCTGAATCGAAAGGCGATTTTCTAACCAGTCTGTGTACGCCGGTTTCGGTGCGCAGGTGCCCGTAAGCGTAATCTCCGCTCACCTTGAGAGAGGCGCCCTTAATGCCTGCGACGTCCCCGTCGGACTGTTCCAGCACTTCAACCTGGAAACCCTTGCGTTCGCAGTAACGCAGATACATGCGCAACAGCATTGAGGCCCAGTCCTGCGCTTCGGTGCCGCCGGAGCCGGACTGGATGTCAACGAAGCAATTGTTCGGGTCCATCGGGTGGGAGAACATGCGGCGGAATTCCATGTCCGCGACGCGCTTCTCGATGTCCCGGATGTCGGCAGCCGTGCTGTTCAGGCTTTCGTCGTCGTTTTCCGCCTTGGCCATCTCGAACAGTTCGGCGGCATCGGAAAGATTTTGCTGAATATTCTTGAGGCCGAGCACCACGCCTTCCAGCATCTTGCGCTCGCGTCCCAGCTCCTGCGCGCGCTTGGCATCCTGCCACATGGCGGGGTCTTCGGCGAGTTCGGATACTTCGGTCAGACGTTCCTGCTTGGCATCAAAGTCAAAGATACCTCCGTAATTCAGCACTGCGAGTCGCCAAGTCTTGCAGTTGATTGGAGAGGGCATTGAGTTGTTCTGCTTCCATAGATTTTGTCGCTGAATTCTGAAGCCAGTGATTATACCTGTCCTGATGGAACTGTTAGCCATTCCACCAGGCCGCCCAATGCTGGCTACCCAGTGGCAGGTTATGAGCCCAGACGAACAGCCTGTCCTGAAACTTCTGAGCTTTTCATATCCTGCCAGTGACGAACAATGAGCTGCAGGCTCTGAATGCCGCTATATTCATTTACGCTCAGGCTGTACACGGCATGTATCCGTTCTGGCAGCATCTCGTTGTGCCCGAACAATATCGCTTCGATGAGCTTGCCCTGAGTACTTAAACGCAGTTTGAGATGTTTCTCGCCGACCACGTGCTGACTTTTAACGATGAAGTCATTATTGAATTGTGGGGCGGGGAAGCCTTGTCCCCACACTTGCTCATCCAGTAGGAGTGCCACTTTAAGACTCATTTCGGAAACATCCATAGCGCCATCCGTTTCAATGCGTTGCGCTAGATCTTTTGCGTCGAGCAAACTTCCTGCGACTTGTTCAAAGGCGGCAACAAAGGTTTCAAAGTCGGCTTCGGCGATACTAAGACCGGCTGCTGCAGCGTGCCCACCGAATTTTTTGATCAGCTCGGGATGGCGTTTGCTGACCAGATCCAGCGCGTCACGCAGATGTAATCCTGAGATGGAGCGTCCCGAACCTTTCAATTCCGAACTGTTGGACCGAGCGAAGGCGAAGGTAGGGCGGTGGAATTTATCCTTGAGGCGCGAGGCGAGGATGCCGATCACGCCTTGATGCCATGATTCATCGAACAGTGCGAGACTGAAGCTATCAGACGGAACTATGTGCTCCAGTGACGCCAGCGCATTTTCCTGCATGTCAGTTTCAATGTTGCGCCGCTCGCGATTGAGCGCATCCAGTTTTGCAGAGATAGACAATGCATGTGCGGTATCGTCGGTCAGCAGGCAGTTGATGCCTAGGCTCATGTCCTCCAGTCTTCCCGCCGCATTCAGGCGCGGTCCCACGGTGAAGCCCAGGTCATGGCTGGAGGTGCGCGCGGGATCTTTTTTTGCCACCCGCAACAGCGCGTTGATACCCGCACAGGCACGTCCGGCGCGGATGCGTTGCAGACCTTGCTGCACCAGGATGCGATTGTTCTGATCCAGCTTCACTACATCAGCGATGGTACCCAATGCAACCAGATCGAGCAATTCGGCGAGCTTGGGTTCGGCTTGTTTAGTAAATGCGCCACGCGCTCGCAATTCCGCACGCAACGCCAGCAGCACATAGAACATCACCCCGACACCAGCGAGGTTTTTGCTGGGAAAATTACAGCCGGGTTGATTGGGATTGACGATGCAGGCTGCATCAGGCAGCGTATCACCGGGCAGATGGTGGTCGGTGATGTATGCCTGCATGCCGAGACGATTGGCCTCGGCCACGCCTTCGACACTGGCGATGCCGTTGTCCACTGTCAACAAGATATCAGGCTGAGACTGCGCGGCCAGGTGAACGATCTCGGGTGTCAATCCATAGCCGTATTCAAAGCGGTTCGGCACGATGAAGCCGATATTCGCGCCAAAGGCGCGCAGGCCGCGCACCGCCACTGCACAGGCGGTTGCCCCATCGGCATCGTAGTCGGCAATGACCATGAGCTTTTTCTGTGTTGCGATTGCATCGGCCAGCAAGTGCGCCATTTCGCCGGAACTTTTCAGTTTGTCGAGCGGCAGCAGTCCGGCAAGGGCAATGTCCAGCTGTTTGTTATCCGTGATACCGCGCGCCGCGAAGATCTTCGCCAAAGCTGGCGAATAACCGCTGTCGCGCAAGTGCTGCACGGCTGCTACGGGAATGCTGCGTGGTGTGATTTCGGTCATAGCGACAGTATAGCTTGCGGCTTGCAGCGAGTAGTCAATAAGGTTTTCATTTTGAGCGCAGGCATACAGTTACAAGCTATTCGCTACTGGCTACTTACTTTTTGTCGCCTCGTTTTTTTTGGGCAATTGCGCTAAAATCGCGCACTTTTTCAAATTCAGGCAAAAACATCGTGGCATTGATAGTTCAGAAGTACGGTGGCACTTCGGTAGGCAGCCCGGAACGCATCAAGAACGTGGCGCGGCGTGTCGCAAAATTCAAAGCTCAGGGGCATCAGGTAGTGGTGGTGGTCTCCGCGATGAGTGGCGAGACCAATCGTCTGATCGGACTCGCCCATGAGATCCAGAAACATCCCGATCCGCGCGAACTGGATGTGATCATCTCCACCGGCGAGCAGGTCACCATCGGACTGCTTGCGATGGCGCTCATGGAACTGGGGCTTAAAGCCAAGAGCTATACTGGAGCGCAAGTCAAGATACTCACTGACAGCGCATTTACCAAAGCGCGCATCGTCAGCATCGACGAACAATCCATACACAATGATCTGGACAACGACCATGTGGTGGTAGTGGCGGGTTTTCAGGGCGTGGACGAGCGCGGCAACATCACTACCCTGGGGCGCGGCGGTTCGGATACGACAGGTGTGGCGGTCGCGGCTGCACTTAATGCCGACGAATGCCAGATATACACCGATGTGGACGGTGTTTATACCACCGACCCGCGTCTGGTTCCGGAAGCGCGCCGCCTGAAGAGCATCACCTTCGAGGAGATGCTGGAAATGGCCAGCCTGGGCTCCAAGGTGCTGCAGATTCGTTCGGTGGAATTCGCAGGGAAATACAAGGTCAAGCTGCGTGTGCTGTCCAGCTTCCAGGAAGAGGGCGAAGGCACGCTGATCACTTTTGAGGATAACAATAAAATGGAACAAGCAATCATTTCAGGTATCGCGTTCAATCGCGATGAAGCTAAGATCACCGTGTTGGGCGTGCCCGACAAACCGGGTATCGCTTACCAGATACTGGGGCCCGTCAGCGACGCCAACATCGATGTGGATATCATCATCCAGAACGTCGGTGTGGACGGCACGACAGATTTTTCTTTTACCGTGCATCGCAACGAATTTGCCAAAGCGATGGATGTCCTTAAGAAAAAAGTGCAACCGCATATCGGCGCGCGTGAAGTGATCGGTGACGACAAGGCAGCAAAAGTATCGGTGGTTGGAGTGGGGATGCGCTCGCACGTCGGTATTGCCAGCAAGATGTTTCGCACTTTGGCGGAAGTGGGCATCAACATCCAGATGATCTCCACTTCAGAAATTAAGATTTCCGTGGTTATTGACGAGAAATACATGGAATTGGCAGTTCGCGTGTTGCACAAGGCTTTTGAACTCGATCAAGACGACGCATAATCGTTTGACCTTTCAGGTGCGTTATTCTATTATGCGCGGCCTCTCGGAGAGGTGGCCGAGAGGTCGAAGGCACGCCCCTGCTAAGGGCGCATACGAGCTTAAACTTGTATCGAGGGTTCGAATCCCTCCCTCTCCGCCAAGGTAAATATAGTGCGCGCCCGTAGCTCAGCTGGATAGAGTACTTGGCTACGAACCAAGGGGTCGGGCGTTCGAATCGCTCCGGGCGCACCAACAAATCAATGGGTTAGAGAAATACAGCCCCTTTTATTTTTGACTTTGTGCCATAAACGTGCCATGTTGTGGCACATTTTCCGGCGCATTCACCACCCTTAGTGCACAGAGGCGATCCGCATACTGGGCCAGTTGATCATCCGATAGATGCGCATAACGCCGTGTTGGCGCTATCCAATGATACGGTTATGCAGATACTTATTTACAGCTTGGTGATGAAAGAAATAGTAGGGTTACGGAACTTATAGATAAGTTTTACGCCTCACTTGGCCTTTCCTTGTAGGGTACGTCTCTGCGGAAAATGAGACATTTGGCCAATTAGCAATCCTGCTGGTAATTATAATCAACTATTTTAGTTTGGAGATATTCAAATGAAAAAACAAAGTACTGTTATTGCAATTGTAGGCCTCCTGTCACTTTTCTCATCGGCTGCATTCGCGGGCACATCGTCCTCTGAACGCGATTTAGAAGAGATGATACAAAAAAATATTGAGCAAAAGAATAAAATAGCTGCAGTGAAATACAACCAAATGGCCGCTCTTGCCGTCGATAAAAGTGATGAACTCGCCGCAAAGCGGGACGCAACTATCGAAACTTATAATAATTGGAGCAAGTTAAAATCCGCTGCGGAAGCTTCCCATTCCGATGCTGCAATAGTTAAGGCGATTGAAGCGGGCGAGAAACATGCTCAAGCTAACAAGGAATTTATTGAACTGCAAAAAAACATTTTGTTAAAAATGTCTGACCACGTAACCGTGGCTGAGGCAATCAATGCGCTTAATGCCACGATACCGACAGCTGCCGGGCGCTAATCGTTAAAGCAAGTTGCTTTGACAAATGCAGAACGGGAGCTTTGGCTCCCGTTTTTATTGGGTAGAGATTGTTATGTTATCTCGCGGGTTCAAGTTTGAAGTGCAACGCCTGACTTGAAGAATAGCTGACTGGGTGTTTTGTATTCAAGTCTTTTTCTGGGTCGGTTGTTCAATCTGGTC
>JBAQWL010000318.1:0-2644 GCA_049298895.1 Gallionella sp. | reverse complement strand
GCCCCAGACTTTCGGCCGCTTTCACATCTACATTGTTAAAGCCCGCACAACGCAACGCAATCAGACGGGTACCATGCTCGGCCAAGCTGGTTAATACGGCGACATTCAAGGTGTCATTGACGAATACGCACACGGCAGGAAAATCGATCACCATGTGCCGCGTTTCCTCGTTCAAGTGTGAATCAAAAAACTCCAGTTCATGACCTAAATCACGATTGGCTTCCAACAAAAATAGACGGTCGTATGGTTGGGCACTGCAAACAGCGACTTTCATTTGATATTTCGTACGAAAGAAGATAATGCATCGCGGTATTCGACCCAACCCACCGCGCCGCTGTTGTTGTGCTCACCACCCTCGATCAAGATGAGCGTTTTCGGTTGTGGTGCGGCAGCATAAAGTTGTTGCGCCATCTGAATCGGCACTCGTTTATCCCAAGTACCGTGAATCAGCAGCACGGGGATTTTAAGTTGTGAAATTTTATTTAAAGACTCAAAACGTTGATCCAGCAACCAGTCAATAGGAAGGAATGGGTATGACAGCTTACCCATCTCGATCATCGAGGTAAAGGTGCTTTCGGTAATCAGCCCCGCCGCTTCGGGATGGCGAACCGCCAGGTGAATCGCAATTGCCCCGCCTAATGAATGACCGTAGATAAAAGCCTGCTGAGGCCTCACACCACGCTGCTCAAGCAAATATTGCCAAGCCGTTTCAGCATCCTCATACACCTTGGTCTCGTTAGGGCTGCCGCCACTGCTCTTGCCATACCCTCGATAATCCGACAGTAGCACATTGAAACCAAAGTTATGCAAGCGCAGCGTGTGTTCCAGATTATTGCTGATATTACGATAATTACCATGCAGATAAAGAACGGTTGGCGCGTTAGCCTTCTCGGCAGGAACCCACCATGCATGCAATTCGCCCTTATCCGCTCCTTTGCCTACCGGAAAATAGAATTCCTCAAACTGCATCCCCAATCGATCCGGCGTAGTTTGCAAGAACGGCTCAGGCTCGAACACATGATCGAGCTGTGTCGCCCACATATATGTACAGGCCAAAATATAAATCACCGCGATTGCAACTGCACTAATAAATATACGGCGCGTACTGTTGGGCAAACTCACGTCATCCCATCCAGTTTTTTCCACAAGCACATCCCCTTGCTGGCCTTGTCGATGTCAGTAAGTTGCTGTGCGTGCGCGGCCAATTCTTCATTGCTGGGCAACAATATGCGCAGCTTGGGACGTAACATATCAGTGCTTAATACGATAGGCTGGCGTAGCTTGGGTGTTCGCTCTTCGCCGAGTAAACTTTCCTGCCCACGCGTCATGGCGAAATAGACTTCGGCAAGCAGTTCGGTATCTAGCAGCGCACCATGCAGGCTGCGATGCGCATTATCAATAGCATAACGACTGCACAAGGCATCCAGACTGTTTTTCTTGCCAGGATGCATTTCACGAGCAATCTTGAGTGTGTCTACCACCACATTCTGCAATGGTGGCTGTCCGGCCAACTCGAGTTCTCGGTTGAGGAAACCAATATCGAACGGCGCGTTATGTATGACCAATTCTGCACCATCAATGAACTCTAGGAAGCTGGTAGTGATGTCGGCGAACTTGGCCTCGTTCTGTAAGCGCTCATAGGTCAAACCATGCACTGCCACTGCACCCGCCTCGATCTCGCGTTCGGGATTAAGATAGCGATGAAACCGCCGTAGCGATACCTTGCATCCATCCAGTTCAATAGCCGCCAGTTCGATAATGCGATGGCCCTGCTTTGGATCCAGTCCAGTGGTTTCTGTATCCAACACAATCTTACGCATTGCTTCCCTCCTACAGGTGCACAGCCATAACCAGCGACTTGGCGAGTGATGTTTGCTCGCCTAGTCGAATGGCTAGTGGTTCCATCTAAAGTTTTTCGGATATCATTTCAACACCGCGGTTCGCCAATTCATCGGCGCGCTCGTTGCCGTCGTGCCCGGCATGCCCCTTGACCCACACCCATTCTATTTTGTGTTGAATCGCCAGTGCATCCAGCCTGCGCCACAAGTCTTCGTTTTTCACCGGCTTCTTGCTCACAGTCTTCCAGCCACGCAGCTTCCAGTCATGCACCCAAGTGGTGATGCCCTGCTGCACATATTTTGAATCAGTGTGCAGACGAACGTGGCAATGCCTTTTCAACGCCTCCAACGCCATGATCGCGCCCATCAACTCCATGCGATTGTTGGTACTGTGTGCCTCACCGCCGAATAGTTCGCGCTCTTTCCCCTTGGTACGCAGTAATGCGCCCCACCCACCCACACCGGGATTGCCCTTGCATGCACCGTCGGTAAAAATCTCAACTGCGTCTTTGTTCATTCGGGTGCCCGGACATAACCAGCCACTTTGCTGTCGTCTTTCGATGGCCTGGTGGAATGACTAATATTCATATCAGTAACTCCATCAGAAGTTTTCTGTCGAGTATCTGTATTGTTACGCTGGGTAATCTTACTATTTACCTTTGGTGAAACCGGCATCAGCTTGCGTACCAGCCTCTCGTTCCACTGTGGCTTGATCAGCCGCATTCCGTGCACACGCTTCACCGCATGTAGAAAATACACTCCGCCGCTCACTGCCCACCAGCGATCACCTGCCACCTCCATAAAGG
>JBAQWL010000317.1:0-1820 GCA_049298895.1 Gallionella sp. | reverse complement strand
GCTTTATTCCGCACTGGCCGAGATCAACACCATGGACCAGAAGATCATCACCGTAGAAGACCCGGTGGAATACCGCCTGCCCGGCATCAATCAGGTGCAGGTCAACGAAAAGATCGACCTGACATTCTCGCGTGTGTTGCGCTCGGCTTTGCGGCAGGATCCGGATGTGATTCTGGTCGGCGAAATGCGCGATGCGGAGACCGCGCAGATCGGCCTGCGCGCCGCGATGACTGGCCACCTGGTGTTTTCCACGCTGCACACCCGCGATGCCGCCGGCACGCTGTTCCGGTTGGTGGACATGGGCACGCCGCGCTACATGGTGGCTTCCTCGGTGCAGGCGATCATCGCACAGCGATTGCTGCGGGCCGTGTGCGGAAGTTGTTGCGAGCCGCATAGCCCCACCCCGCAAGAGGCCGAATGGTTGCTGGTGGAGGGGGTAACGCCAGATATTTACGGCAACCTGCAGCACGGACGCGGTTGCTCGCATTGCAATGGCACCGGTTATCGTGGGCGTATGGGCGTGTATGAAATGCTGGAAATGAACCGCGACATGGTTGCGGCGGCGGCACATGACGATGCCAATCACTTCACCGAGGTTGCCAACCTGCAACTGCAAGGCAAGACCATTTTGTTCCACGCGATGGAACAGATGAAGCTGGGCCGCACCACGGTCTCCGAGGTGATGCGTATCAGTAATCAGGTAGAAGACTAACCGTGGCGGTGTTCAGCTACAAAGGCCGTAACTTACGCGGTGATCTGGTGGAAGGTACGCTGGATGGTGACCATAGCGGAGTCATCGCGGATCAGTTGATGAATACCGGCATCACCCCCATCGAAGTCAAGCCGTTTCACGGCATCGGTGGCGAGTCAATGAGCAATCCTGATTGGCTCAAACATCTGCTTAACGACAAGCAGATCACTCCGCTCGACCTGATGTTGTTCAGTCGCCAGATGTACACGCTGCTTAAGGCAGGTGTTCCTATCATGCGCGCACTGGCTGGCTTGCAAGAGTCCACTCAAAGTCGATTGTTCTCGGTGATGCTGCAGGATCTGCGCGAGAGCCTGGATAGCGGTCGCGAACTCAGCACCGCAATGCGTCGCCATCCCAAAGTATTCTCTGCGTTTTATGTCAGCATGGTGCAGGTGGGTGAAATGACCGGCATGCTGGATGAAACATTCATCCGCCTGTACAACTATCTCGAATTTGAGCGTGACATGCGCGAGCGCATCAAAACCGCCATGCGCTATCCCAGCTTCGTGATCATCGCGATGGTGATTGCCATATTCGTTATTAACCTGTTCGTGATTCCCGCCTTCGCCAAGGTGTACGCAGGTTTCCATGCCGAGCTGCCCACCATCACCAAAATATTGATTGGCTCCTCAAATTTCATGGTGAACTATTGGTTGGCGATGCTGGCGATGATCATCGGCGCGGCAGTGTTTTTCCGTTATTACATCAGCACGCCGGATGGCCACTACAAGTGGGATAAGTACAAGTTCAAGCTGCCGGTGGTCGGAGAAGTTATCCTTAAATCCACGTTGTCGCGTTTTGCGCGCGGCATGGCGCTGTCGTTCAAGAGCGGGATGCCGATCCTGCAAGGAATGAATGTGGTCAGCATGGTGGTGGATAACGAATTCATGCGCAGCCGCATCGAGCAGATGCGTGATGGCGTAGAGCGTGGCGAAAGTATCCTGCGCACAGCGACCGCCGCCGAAGTATTCAATCCGGTGGTGCTGCAAATGATCTCAGTGGGCGAGGAAAGCGGTGACATGGACGGCATGATGCTCGAAGTTGCCGAAATGTATGAGCGCGAAGTCAA
>JBAQWL010000316.1:0-52213 GCA_049298895.1 Gallionella sp. | reverse complement strand
CCTTCCAACAGTCTATCGGCATCCGATCCTGCATTGCCACACTGCATAACAAACCCATCAGTTGCACGATAGGCTTTATGGGCACCTCTAAAAATTCAGCTACGTCATTCCCGCGAAAGCGGGAATCCAGTCAACGAGAAAATCCCTTGCGCAGCAAGGACAAATCCCAAGGGCATGTTGAATAAAACCGCTAAATTCCCGCGAAGGCGGGAATGACGGATTTTTTGAGGTTCCCTTATGTCATGAATCTGTCACCTATTGTTCATCAAACTTTAACAATCCAAGGATAAGCTGCCCGGGTCGCATAGGGCGGCTTTTAATATCCACTATCAAGGGGTCAAAGATGATGCAAAAGAAAATATTCAAACTCGCGCTGATCGCAGGGCTGGCTGCACCGCTCGCGACGCTCGCCGACACGGCCAACTTCACGTTTTACGGCAAGATCAACGTCGATGTCGAATCGATCAAGAGCGACAAGGTTTCTACTCCGGCAACGACTGCCACCAGCTTGGTACGCCTGCAATCCAACGCTTCGCGCTTTGGCTTCAAGGGCAGCGAAGATCTGGGGGATGGCTTGCAAGCCGTTTACCAATTCGAAACGCAGATCGATTCTGTTAACGACAAGGCTGCGAGCACACCATTCAACGGCGTGCGCAATAGCCAGATCGGCTTAAAAGGTAACTTCGGCACCGTGTTCGCCGGCAACTGGGATACACCTTACAAGATCGTACACAACAAGATTGAGCTGTACGATAACGCCTCGGTGTTTTCGGCCATCAGCCTGGTTGGCAGAACCGGTAATGGCAAGAACTACAACACTCGCCAGAACAACGTGATCCAGTACTGGACACCCAACCTCAGCGGCTTCACCGGTCAGGTTTCTTACGCTTTGGATTCCGCAAAAACGGCGACCGCCAACAAGACCCGGATGTCACTGTCCGGTGCCTACGAAAACGACATGCTGTATGCCGGTCTCGGTTATGAAAGCCGCGCCGATGAAACCACTACAACCAAGTCTGACAGTGCTACGCGCTTGCTGGGTGCATTCAAGTTCCCGGATGGTCAAGTCGGCGTCATGCTGGAACGTATGTCTGTTGCTAATGCCCTCACCACAACCGCTACGCAAAGCAATATGGAATTGGCTGCTTCTTACAAGATCGGCAGCAACAATTTGGGCGTTTCCTTTGCGAAGAATGGCAACTATAACGGTGTCACGAACACCGGTGCGAAGCAGCTATCCCTGCGCTATGGCCACAACTTCTCCAAGCGTACCGAAATGTACGGCGCATATACTTCGCTCAACAACGACACGGCTGCCAACTATGGCTTCTACACAGGCTCAGCAGCCGGTTCCAAGCAGTCCGGCCTGGGCTTGGGCATGATCCATTCGTTCTGATAGAACTACTGGTGGAATAACTAGCCAATCGACTGATGAAACTCCTAGCCATTCCACTTGGTTGTCAAAGAACGACAACCAAGTGGCTGGTTATAGGCTGCTAAAGACCGCAAGCCAAGTCGCTGGTTATAAGTCGACGCAAGCTATCGTAGGGTGCATTCCATGCACCATGGTGCGCACGGCGCACCCTACAAAAACCAACGGGTCTCTGCGCAGATCCGTTTTTTATTGCCATAGAGTAAGACTTAATGGGCTGCCTGAAATTTCTTAACCGGGCTGTAATAATTCCCTGCTAAAATCGCGCGTCTTCAAAAAGTCGAACAGAAACTTGCCATGGCTGCTCCCCAGGCTGCACACAACCGCTTCGCACGAAATCCTTGGCGTCACGCTCAGGAGAAAGCTATCGAAGCCGTGTTGTTCCTGGCCGCCTTTTCTGCCGTTGCGATCACCCTGGCGATCGTGGCCATCCTGATCTATGAATCGCTGGCATTCTTCGAGCATGTTTCCATTTTCGAATTTCTCACCAGCACCACCTGGACGCCGCTGTTCGAAAACGCCCAATATGGCATCCTGCCACTGGTGGCGGGTACGCTGGTGACTTCGGGTGTCGCACTGCTGGTCGCCATCCCGATCGGCAGCATCATCGCCATTTATCTGTCCGAGTTCGCCTCGCACAAGGTACGCGAGGTGGTCAAACCGTTCCTTGAGCTGCTGGCCAGCGTACCCACCGTGGTCTATGGCTATTTTGCGCTGCTGGTAATCACCCCGCTGTTGCAGGCCTTGATGCCGGAATTGCCCGGTTTCAATATGCTCGGGCCGGGCATCGTGATCGGCATCATGATCGTGCCTTATGTTTCCTCGGTGTCGGAAGATGCAATGCGCGCGGTACCGATGTCTCTGCGCGAGGGATCCTATGCGATGGGTGCCACCCGCTTCCAGACGGCAGTAAAGGTCGTCACGCCTGCCGCGATCTCGGGCATCATCGCCGCCTATATATTGGGCATGTCGCGTGCCATCGGCGAAACCATGGTGGTCGCCATTGCAGCCGGACAGCAACCCAACTTCACCTGGGACCCGCGCGAATCGGCCGCTACCATCACCGCTTACATCGTACAGGTCGCGATGGGTGACCTGCCGCACGGCTCCATCGGCTATCAGAGCATCTTCGCTGCCGGGCTGGTGCTGTTTCTGATGACGCTGGCCTTCAATATCCTCGGGCATATGGCGCGGAAACGCTTCCGGGAGATCTACTGATGCCAGATACACTAAAGGCAACCAGGATCCGTGCGCTGATCCGCCGCCTCAAGTTCAACGATTATGTCTTTTCGCTGGTCGGTCTGGTATGCATGATGCTGGGCGTAATCACGCTGCTGGGCTTGTTCACCAACCTGCTGCTGGACGGGGTGGAGCGGCTCAACTATGAGTTCTTTTCCTCCTTCCCGTCCAGACGCGCGGAGCACGCCGGCATACTATCCGCTTGGGTGGGTACCATGCTGGTCATGCTGGTCACCGCGCTGGTCGCCATTCCGATGGGAATAGCCGCAGCCATCTACCTCGAGGAATACGCGCCCAGCAACTTGCTGACAGCCGTCATCGAAATCAACGTGAGCAACCTGGCGGGCGTCCCCTCCATCATCTACGGCCTGCTTGCGCTGGGCTTGTTCGTCTATCAACTGGATCTCGGCCAGAGCATCCTGACCGCCGGCCTTACGCTCGCACTGCTGATCTTGCCGGTGGTCATCGTGGCCACCCGCGAATCGCTGCGCACCATCCCGCGCGAAATCCGCGAGGCCGCCTATGCGCTGGGCGCCACCCGCTGGCAAATGATATACGACCATGTGCTGCCCTATTCCAAGGGCGGCATCCTGACCGGGGTGATCATCGGCATGGCGCGCGCGATCGGCGAAACTGCTCCGATCATCACCATCGGCGCGCTGACCTTTATCGCATTTCTGCCACCTCCACCCATTACATCGGAAGCACCTTACGTCTCATTCGAGTGGATGTTTTCACCATTCACGGTGCTGCCGATCCAAATGTTCAACTGGGTATCGCGCCCCGAGGAAGCTTTTTTGATCAACGCTGCCGCAGCCGGTGTCGTGATTATCGTCATGACTTTGGCAATGAATGCGGTCGCGATCTTTCTGCGTTATCGCATCCGCAAGAACATCAAATGGTAGGAGTCAAGTAATGCCCACAGCTATCGACCAGGAGCAAACCGCCGCCACGCTGAAAGCCGAGGTGAAGAATCTCAGTTTTTATTATGGCAAGGCGCAGGCGCTCAAGGACATCAACATGCCAATCGCCGAAAAGCATGTGACCGCGCTGATCGGCCCATCTGGTTGTGGAAAATCGACCTTCTTGCGCTGCTTCAACCGGATGCACGACCTCTACCCCGGCAACCGCTATGCGGGCGAAATCATCCTGCACCCAGATAACACTAACATCATCGCCCACCAAGTCGATCCGATGGAAGTGCGTATGCGCATCAGTATGGTGTTCCAAAAACCCAACCCATTCCCGAAAACAATTTATGAGAACGTGGCATATGGGTTGAGAGTACGAGGAATGCGTAACAAACAGGAGATCGACAGCAAGGTGGAAGAAGCTTTGCGCGGTGCTGCACTATGGAGCGAAGTCAAGGATCGGTTGAAGCACCTGGCTTTCAATCTTTCTGGCGGCCAGCAACAGCGCTTGTGTATCGCCCGCGCACTGGCTATCGATCCGGAGATCGTGCTGTTCGACGAACCGACCTCCGCGCTCGACCCTATCGCCACAGGCAGCATAGAAGAATTAATTTCCGAGCTTAAGCAAAAAGTGACCATACTCATCGTCACCCACAACATGCAGCAGGCGGCGCGAGTATCAGACCATACCGCTTTTATGTATATGGGCGATCTGATCGAATTTGGCGACACCGACACGATGTTTATCAACCCGACCAACAAACGCACTGAGGACTATATTACGGGCAGATTTGGTTAAACAAATCTGGAGCCAGGCTTGAAGAAAACTCAGCTTTTGAACCGGCTGGCAGCGATTAATAGATTGTGGGTGAATAACTCCAGATTTTTTGCGGCTTGAGCAGTGGATTCCATGGACTGATTGTCCTTACCCGAATATTAGTGTGATTTTCTCCACTGCGACCGCAATCCCCCCGACCTCAACAATTTACTCCTTGGTGGCCGCAGTGAGATTTCTTGTTGAGTTGCGGAAATGAATTCGGTTATAACGAAGCTTCGAAGCGCATGCCCAGCCACCAGCTTTTATCTTGGGTGGGGTCATAGCTGTGGTTGAGCAGGTATTGGGCTATCGGCTGCAATACCAGCCCCGGCATCGCCTGATACCGGTAAGTCAACTCCAATGAGCTTTCATGAACAACCTGAGGATTTCCGGGTACAGCGCGATATTTTGCGCCATTGCGTTCCTGTGCGTAGGCGATACCCAATTGATCCTGATCGCGCCCGGCAAACAGGCCTGAAAATACCAGTCCCGCGCTCCAAGCCATGTCGAATTGCGAAGTATCACCATCGGTTTTCCCAGCCCGCACGAAACTGTTGATGATTCCCTCGTCGCTGCCGGGCTTGTAGCGCAGTACTTTCTCTACCATGGCGTAATAGCCATGACTAATGCGCTTTTCCGTGATGGAAGGATCTACATCATCGAAACGCGTGGTATAGCGCCATACACCCAGCGCCAGTTTGTTGTCATGCGCATTTTCCGCAGCGCTCAATGGAACGGCACCTTCGATGACATTGAGCGCTCCATCGCCCTTGTTGAATTGCACATGAGTGCCCTGATGGTTGTTGGGATCACCCGGCACACCATCCAGAGTGACGGCTTGCAAATAGTAACCAGCCGTTTCTGCTTTGGCGCGTAACGCAAATGAAGCCGTGGGAAAAACAGAGGGGCCGTTTTGTCCGGTGCCCGCCATTTCAGCGCCGATGCCGAAGGTGGGGTGGATGAAAATGCCGGATGACTCGGTGACATAGAATTCAGAGTTCAGATCATACAAGCCGGCCAGAACCGACAACCGATCATCCAGAAAGGTTTGCTGTATCCAGGCCTGGTAAAGCTTGATGGTATTGGCACCCTCGGGGGTTTCAATGTTATCCAAGCCATGCGGCAGACGATCGCCCATCAACGCCGGTTTGCCGCCATGATTGCTCAGGATATACAGCAGCGCGCTGCTACCCTTGATCCCAGCGATCTTTTCGCCATCCAGGGAAAGTTTGATATCCAGGTTATCCAGGCCGTAATTTTTTACGTCTGGCTTAGAGATCTTTCTGAGCAGATCGAGTTTATAGACGACCTCCCAGTCATAGCCTTTTGCGCTCATGGCGCTACGCTGGCCACCCCAGTCTCCCAGTAAGGTGTCGCCGTAGTCGGGCGAGGAAACAGTTGAATCGGGACCAGCTAAGTGACTATGAGAGTCCTCAGCTGCGCTGGCGCTGAGGCAACCCATCCCAAGAAGGAATATAAGGATATTCGAATATTTCATCAATCGCCCCCTGAAATATAAATAGCATTTCCAAAAAATTCAGTAGGCGCAGATTACCCTATCGTAAGCCCGAGTGGAATCTTTAAGCTAAGTTAAATGACCTCCGGCAAAGCCGGAGGCTTATTGGGTGAGCCCCTCAAAGGGGCCAATAAACCGTGAGCCGCCCAAGGCGGCTGGGTTTTTACTTCTTCCCCATCACAGGGGGAAGCAACTGTGTTCCAATTCGCACGGGGCTTTCCACCCCCACCCTGATGAAACTACTAGCCTCTAAATTCTGACTTTGCCCTTTACGACCGCCGCATAGGTCAAACCTTTGTGAGTCCCCCGGCAGAGCCGGGGGTTTACCTCAGTGAATTAGCAAGGTCGGGAGGTCAGCATCGGAATGCTACAGCCCTAAGCCTATGCCCGCAAAGAAACAGATCTGGCATTGGAAAGATGGCGGGCGGGCGGTTGGATGGATAAATTCATCCGCCCTCAGAAAGTGCAGGTCAGTGACTATTAATGAGGTTCCTCGATTACGTTCACCCTGACACGGATCGTTGATCCAGGCTGATAGGGTAAGGTGGTGGTGACATCCTTTCCGTTGTAACGATAGGTAACCTTGTATCCATTGATGATCTCACGACTGGTTCCCACCTCGCGGCAACGTTCCACTTGCTGGGTGCGCGGTTCATCACGGGTAGCGATGCGATCGCCTATCACCGCACCGGCAATACCGCCCGCCACAGTTGCCGCTTTTTTACCGGTGCCATCACCGATTTGACTGCCTAGTGCCGCACCCGCCACGCCTCCCACTACTGCGCCCCCAATGGAATGCCTGGGGGTGACCGGGACGGTTTCCGTCGTGCATTCGCGATGCGGCTCAGTCACAAGCTCATAGATAGGCACGCTGGAAATCACTTTTGCAGTATCGACCAAATCCGCCGCATAAGCGATGCCACACAAGAAAAGTATGCTCAATGCACATAACAATTTCTTCATTTTCATGCTCCTTGGAATCCTCCGTTTTTCACGGAACAGAGGTTAAGACTCGATATTCGCCTAGCCGTTCAAAATTCTGGCTACACATAACATCAATCCCGCATAAGCCCAACACGTAAGGCTCATAGGCAGTGACCTCACACAGTGCTTTGCGGCCCGCTGCCAGCCCAAGGCTAGCAATATATCGTCTCTGCCGTGAGATATTTAACGCCTGACGCTTCACTTTCACACAGCCGACTTATTGCGATGACGGATAAATTCGAGTAACGCGGGTAGCAGCGAAATTGCTATGATAGCCACGATAATCAGGGAGAGGTTGTTTTTCACCACCGGAATGTTGCCGAACAAATAACCAGCCACGGTGAGACTGATTATCCACATCACACTGCCCAGCGCGCTAAACATCATGAACAGCCGATAGCGCATCAAACCAATACCCGCGACAAATGGCGCGAATGTACGGATGATGGGCAAAAAGCGCGCAAATATAATGGTCTTGCCGCCGTGTTTTTCGTAGAAAGCGTGGGTCTTATCCAGGTGTTCGCGCTTGATGAGCTTGGGATTTGCGCGGCTGAGCAGACGCAATCCGACTAAACGGCCTATCCAATAGTTGGTGTTGTCGCCACTGAATGCCGCCAGCACCAGCAATGGTGCCAGCAGCTCGAGCTGCAGCGCGCCCATTCCGCACAAAGCTCCTGCCACGAACAGCAACGAATCACCGGGCAGAAATGGGGTGATCACCAATCCTGTTTCGCAATAGATGATCAGGAACAAGATGGCGTACACCCAGATGCCATATTGCTGCGTGAGTGCCAGTAGGTGTGCGTCCAAGTGCAGGACGATATCAATGAATACGCTAAACAATTCCACGGCTTAGGGCAACACTTCTTCAGCTTCGGTCTTTTCCGGCTTAATAAAATCTGCACGTGACACGCCGAACAGTATTAACAGCGGGCTAGCGACCAGAACAGAAGAGTAAATACTGAATAAAATTCCAATGGTAAGCGCCATCGCGAAGTAATGCAGCGTTTCGCCGCCGAGGAACAGCATCGCGCCGACCATCAACTGCGTGCAACCGTGAGTGATGATGGTGCGAGATATGGTACGTGTAATGGCGTTGTCAATGATCTCGGCCACCTCGGCCTTGCGCATCTTGTGGAAGTTTTCGCGGATACGGTCGAATACCACCACCGATTCATTCACCGAGTAACCCAATACTGCCAGCACCGCCGCCAGCACGGACAGCGAGAATTCCCACTGGAAAAAAGCGAAAAAGCCGAGGATGATCACCACGTCATGCAAGTTGGCGATGATGGCGGACAGCCCAAACTTCCACTCGAAGCGCAGCCACAGATAACCGACGATGCCCAGCGAAACCAGCAACAAGGCTAGCGCACCGTTCTCCACCAGATCCTTGCCGACCTGCGGCCCGACGAATTCGACACGGCGCATTTCCGCACCGACATCATTCGCACGCAGGCTATCCATCACTTGCTCGCTCAATTTGGCACCAGCGAGATTCTGCTTGAGAGGAACCTGAATCAGCACATCATGACTGGAACCAAAATTCTGCACCAGAGCATCATGCAATCCCATCTTGGCGAGCTGCTCGCGCACCTTGGCCAGATCGGCGGGTTGTCCGTAATGCACCTCCAACACGGTGCCGCCGGTAAAATCCACACCAAAATTCAAACCTTTGGTAGCGAGAAAAAATACTGCAAACAGGAATGTCACCAGCGAAATGGCAGTGGTGTAACGTCCATAACTCATGAACGGAATGTCATTTTTAATCTTGAAGAATTCCATGATTTTCCCTCAGCCTATCGCCACGTGAGTGAGTCGCACCTTGCGCCCGTAAATAATATTCACCATCGCCCGCGATACCAGCACCGCGCTGAACATCGAGGTCAGGATACCCAGACACAACACCACCGCGAACCCCTTGATCGGGCCCGATCCGAACATGAACAGCGCGACGCCGGCGATCATGGTGGTCACGTTGGAATCGAGAATGGTGCCGAATGCCCGGTCATATCCCGCGTGGATCGCGGCTTGCGGCGTGACCCCGTTGCGCAGCTCTTCGCGGATGCGCTCGTTGATCAGCACGTTTGAGTCGATCGCCATACCCAGCGTCAGCGCGATAGCCGCCATGCCCGGCAGGGTCAGCGTGGCCTGCATCATGGACAGCAGCGCCACCAGCAACAACAGGTTAGCGCCCAGCGCCAGCACCGAAATGGTGCCGAACATCAGGTAGTAGGCGATCATGAATACCGCGACCAGGATGAAACCGATCTTGGTGGAATCGAAACCGCGGGTGATATTTTCCGCACCCAGGCTGGGTCCGACGGTACGCTCTTCGATGATTTCCATCGGTGCCGCCAGCGCACCGGCACGCAGCAGCAAGGCGGTATCTTGCGCCTCAACCGTGTCCATCTGGCCGGTGATCTGTACCCGGCCGCCGCCGATTTCCTCGCGGATCACCGGTGCGGTGATGATCTCACCCTTGCCCTTTTCGAACAGGATGATCGCCATGCGCTTGCCAACATTTTCGCGCGTCGCTTCCTTGAATTTTCGCGCGCCCACGCCGTCCAGATTGATGTGCACCGCAGCTTCATTGGTGCGATTGTCGAAGCCGGGCTGAGCATCGTTAATGCGCTCGCCGGTGAGTATCACCTGCTTCTTCACCAGTAGCGCAATGCCCTCACGATCTTTGAACATATCAGTGCCAAACGGTGCTACCCCACCTACGCCGACAAGATGCTCCTCATCCACCATACGCACTTCCAGCGTGGCGGTACGCCCCAGAATATCCTTGGCGCGCGCTGTATCCTGCACCCCTGGCAGTTGCACCACGACTCGATCCGCGCCCTGCTGCTGAATCACCGGCTCAGCCACGCCCAATTCATTGACACGGTTACGCAAAGTAACCAGATTTTGCTGCACGGCTGAATCCTGGATGCGCTTTTCCGCTTCCGGCTTAAGGGTAACGCGCAGCTTATATTCGCCGCCTTTGTCAATATCATTGAGCGCATAGTCGGAAAAGCGCAGCTTGATTTCCGCTTCTCCCTTACCGCGCGCCTCTGCATCGCGGAAGTTCACCGTCAGCACATTTCCGTCACGGCTGACTCCGGAATACGCGATATTCTGTTCGCGCAAGGCGCTGCGTATATCTCCTAATGCCGCATCCAGCGCTTTGCTCAGCGCGGCATTCATATCCACCTGCAGTAGAAAATGCACGCCACCACGCAGGTCTAACCCGAGGTACATCGGCAACGCATTGAGCCTGCTCAGCCAGCGCGGCGAACGTGACAACAAATTGAGCGCGGCCACATAGTCATCGCCCAGCTGGCTCTGCAATACATCCTTGGCCTTCAGTTGCATATCGGTGTCGGAGAAACGCGCTTTGACACTGTTGCCGTCCAGCTCGGCCAATTCAGGATCAAGGCTGGCTGCCTTCAGGATATTCCCCACCCGCTCCAACAATGCGGCGTCCGCTTTTTGATTGGCACGCAACGGCGATACCTGCACGGCAGGCGATTCACCGTAAAAATTCGGCAGAGTGTAAATCAAACCAGCCAGCAACACGGCCAGGATCAGCATATATTTCCATAGTGGATATTGATTCATAACAACCTCTTGAATAGTGTGCTTGGCGGAAACAAAGGCCAAAAATTTCTGGCAAGGCGATTTCGGCTTGCAGCGCGGGCTTTTTATAAGTCCTGGATTCTAAGCCCCCGCACCCACACTAGATCACTTGATGGCCTTGATCGTTCCCTTAGGCAGTACGCTTTGAATCGCGCTCTTCTGTACAGTCACCACCAAATTTTCAGCGACTTCCACCCCGACGTATTGCTCATACACTTTGCTGACGCTCCCCACTTCGCCACCCATAGTCACTACCTCGTCGCCGCGCTGCAGTGCCACTACCATGGCCTTGTGCTCTTTGGCTCGCTTGCTTTGCGGACGCAACACCAGAAAATAGAACACCGCGACCAGCGCGATCAGCGGTAAAAATTCTATGACTCCAACACTAGGCGTTGCTACGGCTCCTTCTGCATATGCATTGCTGATAAACATTACCATTTCTCCACAATAAAACAAAAGGCGCGCATTCTACCATGAAGCAGCAGGCGCTCACTCAAGCATGGCACGATTACGGTTAAAAACCCCCACGAAATCTACAAACGCATCGGCTTCAATAGATGCGCGGATTTCACTCATCAACTGCTGGTAGTAGTACAGGTTGTGGATGGTGTTCAACCTAGCGCCGAGTATCTCGCCGATGCGGTGTAAGTGGTGCAGGTAAGCACGAGTGAAGTTGCGGCAGGTATAACAATCGCACCGCTCGTCCAGTGGTTCCATGTCCAGCCGGTATTGGGCGTTTTTGATCTTGATGTCGCCGTTACGTGTGAACAGCATCCCGTTGCGCGCATTGCGTGTGGGCATTACACAATCGAACATGTCGATGCCTTGCGCCACTGCCGCCACAATGTCTTCCGGTGTTCCTACACCCATCAGATAACGCGGTTTGCTTTTTGGCAACTGTGGCACAGTGTGCGCCAGGATACGCAGCATATCTTCCTTGGGTTCGCCCACCGACAGCCCGCCGATGGCGTAACCGTCAAAGCCGATCTTGACCAAGCCAGCCAGCGACTCATCACGTAGATGCTCGAACATACCGCCCTGCACGATGCCGAATAGTGCATTGGGATTGTCATTATGTGCGGCTTTGGAACGGGAAGCCCAGCGTAGCGACAAACGCATTGAATCTGCCGCTTCGAGCTCAGTTGCAGGGTAAGGTGTGCATTCGTCAAAGACCATCACGATATCGGCATTTAACGCCTTCTGGATACGCATCGATTCTTCCGGCGACAGGAAACACTTATCGCCATTCACCGGCGACTGAAATTTCACGCCCTCCTCGGTAATCTTACGTAGTTCACCCAGACTAAACACCTGAAACCCGCCTGAATCGGTGAGTATAGGACCATCCCAACCCATAAAGCGGTGCAAACCGCCATGTGCAGCAATCACTTCCAGCCCAGGGCGCAGCCACAAATGAAAAGTATTGCCCAACACGATATGCACGCCAATCTCGTGCAACTCTGAAGGACTCATCGCCTTAACCGTGCCATAGGTTCCCACCGGCATAAAGGCAGGCGTTTCGACAATGCCGTGCGCCAGCGTTAATTTCCCGCGCCGAGCTGCGCCGGATGAATTTAGTAAAGAAAATTCCATTGCCACCCTTTAATTGTTTTTGCGTTCAATCAACATTGCATCGCCATAACTGAAAAAACGATACTCATTTTCCACCGCATGGCGATACGCGGCCAATATTTGCTGCATGCCGCCGAAAGCACATACCAGCATCAGCAACGTGGATCGAGGTAAATGAAAATTGGTCAGCAATACATCTACCACATTAAAGCAATAACCTGGCGTGATGAAGATTTTCGTCTCACTTTCCCCCTCAACCAACTCGCCACTCACCCCTGCACTTTCTAACGCTCTCAGACTAGTGGTACCCACGGCAATGACGCGTCCGCCATCCGTTTTGGCCTGCTGTATTGCTTCAACCGTCAGCCGTGAAATGGCATAGCGTTCGCTGTGCATAACATGCTCGCTTACCCGCTCAGCGCGCACCGGCTGAAATGTTCCTGCACCAACATGCAGCGTGACATGTGCTATTTTCACCCCCATATCACTCAAGGACTGTAACATCGCCTCATCGAAATGGAGTCCTGCCGTAGGCGCAGCCACTGCGCCAGGCTGGCGTGCAAACACAGTCTGGTAGCGCTGCTCATCGAGTGCATTGGGGCTGTGAGTGATATACGGTGGCAGCGGTAAGTGCCCATGTTGTTCAAGCAAGGCAAACACATCGTTGTCATTTTCGAAGCGCAAACGAAAAAATTCACCCTGCCGTCCTTGTACTACCACTTTCACATTGCCGGTCAGATACAGCACACCTCCAGCCTGGGGTGCATGGCTGGCTCGCACTTGCGCCAGCACTTCATGTTCATTCAATACTCGCTCGACCAACACCTCCACTTTGCCGCCCGACTCTCTGCTGCCATGCAGGCGCGCCTTGATGACACGGGTGTCGTTCAGTACCAGCACATCGCCTGCCCTCATCACTTGCTGCAACTCGGCAAAGTAGCGATCTTCCAGCGCTCCATCATGCGCATACAGCAAACGGCTGGTGCCACGGTGTTGTGTGGGGAACTGCGCGATTAACCGTTCCGGCAGGGAGAAATCAAACTCATCGGTACGCATTAATGGGAAGGAAAAATATTGCCAAGGCCGAATTGTAGTTGATGTTGGTTGTAGCTTCATGGATAATGCGGCCCGCTTGGCCGGGGTGATGGAACTGGTAGACGTGCCGGACTCAAAATCCGGTGTTCGAAAGAACGTGAGGGTTCGAGTCCCTCCCCCGGCACCACACGAATGAGGCAGGTGATCCTGCCTTTTTTCTTTCTGGGATCGAATCCATGATCTGGAAGCCGAATGTCACTGTCGCCGCAGTCATTGAGCGCGATGGAATGTTTCTACTGGTTGAGGAGAAAACCCCACAAGGTTTACGCTACAACCAACCCGCCGGCCATCTCGAAGCCAATGAATCGTTGCTGGCCGCTGTTGTGCGCGAGACGCTGGAAGAATCGGCCTATCACTTTGTACCGCAACACCTGCTCGGCATCTATCGCTGGCATTCGCCTGAATCAGATACTACTTATCTGCGCTTCGCCTTTACCGGCGAAATCACCGGCCACGAGGCTGATCGTCAGCTCGACACCGGTATTCTGCAAGCCATATGGCTGACTCCCGATGAAATTCAAGCCACACAAGCGCGCCATCGCAGCCCGCTGATCCTGCGCTGCGTAGAAGATTACTTGGCAGGTAAACAGTATCCGCTTGATCTATTGGTGCATTATGAGTAAAAAAGTTGTGGTTGGCATGTCCGGCGGAGTGGATTCTTCGGTCACCGCTTTGCTGCTCAAGCAGCAAGGTTATGAGGTGATCGGCCTGTTCATGAAGAACTGGGAGGACGATGACAACGATGAATACTGCTCGTCGCGCCAAGACCTGCTGGATGCGGTCTCGGTCGCCGACACCATCGGCATCCCTATCGAAGCAGTCAATTTCGCCGAGGAATACAAGGAGCGGGTATTCAGTTATTTTCTGAGCGAATATCAGGCCGGACGGACACCCAATCCGGACATCCTGTGCAATTCTGAGATCAAGTTCAAGGCGTTCCTCGACCACGCCATTCATCTCGGCGCGGATACCATCGCCACCGGCCATTACGCGCAAATATGCGAAGCAGATGGGCTGCTCCAGTTGTTAAAAGCCAGTGACGACAGCAAAGACCAAAGCTACTTCCTGCATCGCCTGAATCAAACTCAATTGAGCCATTCTATGTTCCCGCTCGGCAAACTGTTGAAATCCCAAGTACGCGTGATTGCCGAACAGCATGGTTTGCCCAATCACGCCAAGCGCGACAGCACCGGCATCTGCTTTATTGGCGAACGGCCGTTCCGCGAATTCCTGAATCGCTATTTGCCAACCCAACCGGGCGAGATGCGTACACCTGAAGGTAATCTGGTCGGCCAACACATTGGGCTGTCGTTCTATACCATCGGACAACGCCAGGGTCTGGGCATAGGTGGTGCCAAAGAAACTTCCGGCGAACCGTGGTTCGTGTGCGGCAAGGATATGGCGAACAACCATTTGATCGTGGTACAGGGGCACGACCACCCCGCCCTGCTCGCACCGCGCCTGACTGCGCTGGACAGCCACTGGATCAGCGGCACTGCACCACAGTTAAATCATCCTTACGCCGCCAAGACGCGCTATCGCCAGGCCGATGCGCCCTGCCATTTCACTCAACTTGCAGATAGCCGCTGCGAGATCGCGTTTGACGAAGCACAATGGGCGGTCACGCCCGGACAGTCGGTAGTGATCTACGATGGAGAAGTCTGTCTTGGTGGCGCAATCATCGAACAAGGACACGCCTGATTCGCGTAAAATGCGTGCTTTCCGTTGCAAGGTGTTGCCATGACCACACTCACCAAACTTACCGCCCTCTCCCCGCTGGACGGCCGCTACCACGGCAAGGTGGACGCCTTACGCGATTATTTCAGCGAGTTTGGCCTGATCCGTTTTCGCGTGCTGATCGAGATCGAGTGGCTCAAGGCGCTCAGCGCGCAAACCGACATCGCCGAGATCGCGCCATTCTCCGCCGCGACCATCACGCGACTGGACGCGCTCAATGCCAACTTCTGTGAAGCCGATGCGCTCGCGATCAAGAGCATCGAGGCCACCACCAATCACGATGTGAAAGCCGTTGAATACTGGTTGCGCGAAAAATTATCCGGCACCCCGGATACGGCAAAGGTGCTTGAATTCATCCACTTCGCCTGCACCTCGGAAGACATCAACAATCTCAGCCATGCGCTAATGCTCAAAGGCGCGCGCGATGCTGTGATGCTGCCGACGCTAAAAGTCCTCACCACCCGGCTGCAAAACCTCGCCCATCAGTTGGCCGACCTGCCGATGCTGTGCCGCACCCACGGACAGACCGCCACACCGAGCACGCTGGGCAAGGAGATGGCCAACGTGGTGTATCGCTTGCAGCGTGCCGAACAGCGCCTGGCTCGCACCGAGATCCTCGGCAAGATCAACGGCGCGGTGGGCAACTATAACGCGCATCTGGCAGCCTACCCAAAGGTGGATTGGGAAGGCTTCGCACAACGCTTCATCAGCGCGCGCGGCATCACCTTCAACCCCTACACCACCCAGATCGAGCCGCACGATTACATGGCAGAAATGTTCGATGCCTATGCGCGTATCAACACCATCCTGATCGATTTGAACCGCGATATCTGGGGCTACATCTCGCTGGGCTATTTCAAACAGAAGGTGATCAAGGGCGAAGTCGGTTCCTCGACCATGCCGCACAAGGTCAACCCGATCGACTTCGAGAATTCCGAAGGCAACCTCGGCCTCGCTAACGCATTGCTGCGCCACTTCAGCGAAAAGTTGCCAATCTCCCGCTGGCAGCGCGACCTCACCGATTCCACGGTATTGCGCAACATGGGCGTAGCACTGGGCTATACCCTGCTTGCATATGAATCCTGCCTGAAAGGCCTGAACAAGCTGGAAGCCAATCCGCAACGCGTCGCGGATGACCTGAATGCAAGCTGGGAAGTGATGGCAGAACCGATCCAGACTGTGATGCGCCGTTACAACATCGAAAACGCCTACGATAAACTCAAAGAACTGACACGCGGCAAAGCGGGCATCAACCCAGACAGCTTGCGCGCCTTCATCCAAACACTGGAGATACCGGAAGACGAAAAACAACGCCTGCTGCAACTCTCACCCGGTACTTATATTGGCAAGGCGGCAGAGTTGGCGAAACGGATTTAAGGCTATAACAATCCTTTTTCCGCAAACGACAGCGTTCGCCCTGCTGCCACCACAAAGTGATCCAGCACCCGAACATCCACCAACGCCAGCGCCTGTTTAAGCGCACTGGTTAACAACTCATCTGCCTGGCTGGGTTCGGCGACACCGGAAGGATGGTTGTGCGCAAGTATCACGGCAGCCGCGTTGTGTGCTAGTGCGCGCTTAACCACTTCGCGCGGATACACACTGGTTTGGCTGAGCGTACCGTGAAACAACTCCTCTGAAGCAATCACGCGATGCTGGGTATCGAGAAACAACACCAAAAAAACTTCCTGCTGCCGCCCGCCCAATAAGAGCAGCAAATAATCGCGCACCGCGCGCGGCGAATTCAACGCATCTCCACGCTGCATCTCTTCCTTCAATGCACGCCGCGACATTTCCAGCACCGCTTGCAGTTGCACATACTTCGCCTGTCCCATGCCGTGCACCGCACAAAAGTCCGCCTCGCTGGTGGCAAAAAGTTGTGTGAGATTCCCGAAGCGCGTGAGCAACTCGCGCGCCAGATCCACCGCACTCTGGCCAGTCACACCGGTACGCAGGAATATAGCAAGGAGTTCGGCATCAGAGAGTGAGGCCGCACCGCGGGTTAGCAGCTTCTCGCGCGGACGTTCGCCTTTAGGCCAGTCGGTGATTGCCATAACCCCCCTCCCAGCCCAGGCGGGCTGTTTCTTGTTAAGATGCGTAGCATTATGAAACAAGAGCAAACAAAGCGCATCTTGCCAGTGAAAAGCTTAATACTGGGTATCACCGGCGGCATTGCGGCCTACAAAGCGGCGGAATTGGCACGACTGTTGATCAGGCGGGGCGTCGGTGTACAGGTAGTGATGACCGAGGCAGCGAGTCATTTCATCACGCCGACCACGATGCAGGGGCTGTCCGGCAAGCCGGTGTACACCGACCAGTGGGATGCGAGTGTGCCAAACAGCATGGCGCATATCAATCTGAGCCGGGCCGCGAATGCGATCGTGATCGCGCCGGCGAGTGCCGATTTCATCGCCAAGCTGGCGCACGGTTTGGCGGATGATCTGTTGTCAACTATGTGTCTGGCGCGCGCGTGCCCGTTAATCATCGCGCCTGCGATGAACCGCGAGATGTGGCTGAATGCAGCCACGCAGCGCAACATCGCACAACTAGTGTCCGACGGTGTGCAGGTACTGGGGCCGGATGACGGCATTCAAGCCTGTGGCGAGGAGGGTATGGGGCGAATGCTGGAAGCAGCAAATCTGGCTCAAGACATCGTGGCGCTGTTTCAGCCCAGGAAATTTTCCGGAAAAAAGATCCTGATCACCGCCGGGCCAACCTATGAGGCGATCGACGCGGTGCGCGGCATCACCAATCTCAGCTCCGGGAAAATGGGCTATGCCATCACGCAAGCCGCGCTGGAACTTGGTGCGGAAGTCGTGCTGGTGTCCGGCCCGACCGCGCTTGCCAAGCCACAAGGTGCTCAGATAGTCGATGTCGCCAGTGCCGCCGAGATGTTCGAGGCTGTTAAACAGCAGGTGGCCAGTTGCGACATTTTCATCGGCGTGGCGGCAGTTGCCGATTACCGTGCTGCAGCACCCAACGCACAAAAGATCAAGAAGAGCGCGGACAAGCTCACGCTGGAGTTGATACCTAACCCGGATATCCTGGACTATGTCGCCAACCTGCCGAATCCACCGTTCTGCGTGGGTTTTTCTGCTGAGAGCGAGAATCTCGCCGAACATGCCGAGCAGAAACGCCGCGCAAAAAAGTTACCTTTAATGGTGGGCAATCTCGCGCAACAGGCCATAGGCAGCGACGACAACGAGCTGGTGCTATTTGATGACAATGGCAGTCATGCTCTGCCGCGCGCCAACAAGCTCACATTGGCAAGACAATTGATGCAACACATTGCGCTACGTTATAGGGGAGCAGGAAAATGAAACAAATCTCGGTGGATGTCAAAATTCTCGACCATCGGTTGCATGACAACCTGCCCGGCTATGCGACAGCAGGTTCGGCGGGGATAGATCTGCGTGCATGCATCGATCACAACATGGTCATACAGCCCAAGCAGTGCGAGCTCATCCCCAGCGGCATCGCCTTGCATCTCAGTAATCCTGGCTATGCCGCGATGATAATGCCGCGCTCCGGCTTGGGACATAAGCACGGCATCGTGCTCGGTAACCTGGTTGGCCTGATTGACTCGGATTACCAGGGACAGCTCTTTGTATCGTTGTGGAACCGCAGCCTGATACCATTTACGCTGATGCCGATGGAGCGCATGGCACAACTGATTATCGTGCCGGTGATGCAGGCAAAATTTAATATCGTGGAAGCATTCCCGCTGAGCGAACGTGGTAGCGGGGGATTCGGTAGCACAGGCAAGCATTGATGTGTCGCAGGAATGCGGCTCTCCTGCAAATCAACACGACATCAAGGTTCCAGGTTCAATTCCATCTCGGTACTATCTCCATTGCGCACCGATACTTTTTCAGTAACAGTTCTGTAGCCTTTCAGCTTCACTTCCACTGCGTATACGCCCGGCGCCTTCTGCACCCGCAATGGAGACAAACCATAGTACACGCCGTCCAGGTACACCTTAGCGCGTGGCGGGAAGGTGTTAAGCAGAAACATCCCGGCATTCGGCACCTTTACAGTGGGTAGAACCGTGCTGCCCAGCTGAGCATCAACAATTGGCAACACGGAAGTAGAAACAGCCGAGGTGGGCTCGGCCGCAGCAGCTGAGCTATAGACTGACAGGCCGGGGATCGGTTTAGCACCTAGATTGAACAATTCTGGATGCGCAGCCATCAACGACATGCTGACAGCAGATACGGTCTTTTTGCTGGCAACGCGCAGCGCATTGTTCAGGTAGTCGACGATATCGTCCTTGTTGTTGCCAGAAACACCAGCGAAGCGATCATGCGCTTCTGTCACCAATCCAGACCAGACCACGGCTCCGCTGCGCATATTTTTCACGGTGGTTTCGATGGCAATGCTGATTTCGTCACGATATTTGACGTTTAAGGTTAAGTCTTTGATCGTCCCTGATACCTCAAACATTGCATCATCGACATTGCCATCTTCCAGGACTTGATAGCCCTCTGCATCAAATTGCACTTTGATAACGGACGTGACCAAGTCTGGAATTTCCTGATCGAGCAACAGCTGACTGCCGCTCAATCCGCGGACACGCTGTGTACTGATCCCGAGCATGTGTGGATTAGCCTGCTCGCGCAAGTCAACATACTTATTTACCCTCAATGACGCGGCATATCTGGTCTCGTGTTCGACGTTGTCCACAGCCGATTTCCGCAGGGTGGTATGCAGCGTATCGTCTTCGTCAAACCAGCCTCCAGTCATATTCTCGGCAAACTTATTCAAAGAACATCCGGTAGCAGCAAACATCAAAATGATCAATACAGTACGCCGTAGCGATGGATCCATGCATTTCACCTCTGCGATTCCAAGCAGACTAACCGCCCACAATGATGGCAATGACTTCAGGAAAAATAAGAGTTAGAACTGGCCACAAGCCTTTATAAAGCTGAAGAGATTGCTGAAGGTAAGCTTATTGACCCCGTTACAGCCCTAATTACCCAATTTAACAAGGCTAAAAAATCATTTTTGCCCATGATGCAGGTATACGGCATGGCTGCCAGATGAAGGAAGATAACGAACCAGTTCGTTCAGAGCCATCGTATAAACTTCACGTTTGAATTCGATAACCGCGCTGATATCCAGCCAGTAGTCATTCCAGCGCCATGCATCAAATTCAGGATGTGAACTGGCCCGCAGACAGACATCACAATCACGACCCATCAGACGCAGCAGGAACCAGATCTGCTTCTGACCGCGATAACCGCCGCGCGATTCACGCTTGCTCCAGCTCTGTGGAATCTCATAACGCATCCAGTCGCGGGTGCGTCCGAGTATCTTCACATGCTCCGGCAGCAAACCGACTTCTTCGTGCAACTCACGGTACATTGCCTGCTCCGGGGTTTCGCCATGCTGTATGCCGCCTTGCGGAAATTGCCATGCATGCTGCCGCACCCGCTTGCCCCAGAACACCTGATTCATGTCATTCGTGATAATGATGCCGACATTCGGGCGGTAGCCGTCTCGGTCTATCATTTGCTACTCTATTCGTTAAATATTAATGCGTTGATTCTTTCACATTTTTCCTGGAATGGAAAGTCAATAAACCTCACCTACACACCCTCTCTGTAAAATCACCACAATGTGAGGAGCTTCAGGATGAGGGAAGACGAACTATGCCCATTCCCTGTAAAATCTCGGTTGCACAATCATAATCAGGTCGTACTCACCATGCGCGTTTCGAAATTTTTCATTTCCACCCTCAAGGAAGCACCTTCAGAAGCGGAGCTGCCCAGCCATAAATTGATGCTGCGTGCTGGCTACATCAAGAAACTGGCCAGCGGTTTGTATACCTGGATGCCACTTGGTCTGCGTGTATTGCGCAAAGTGGAAAACATCGTTCGCGAAGAAATGAACCAGAGTGGTGCAATCGAATTACTAATGCCCGCCGTACAACCCGCCGAGCTGTGGCATGAAACCGGACGCTGGGAAGTATTTGGTCCGCAGATGCTTAAAATAAAAGACAGGCACGACAACGATTTCTGCTTCGGCCCCACCCACGAGGAAGTTATTACCGACATCGCACGCCGCGAAATCCGCAGCTATCGACAACTGCCAATAAATTTTTACCAGATTCAAACCAAGTTCCGTGACGAAGTGAGGCCTCGTTTTGGCGTGATGCGGGCACGCGAATTCCTGATGAAAGATGCCTATTCCTTTCACTCCGACCTCGACAGTCTGGAGAAAACTTACCGCGTGATGTATGCAACCTACAGCCGCATATTTACACGTCTGAGGCTAAAGTTTCGCGCTGTCGCGGCCGACACCGGCGCAATCGGCGGAAGTGGTTCGCATGAATTCCATGTGTTGGCAGACGCAGGAGAAGACGCGCTTGCTTACTGCCCCAGTTCCGATTACGCCGCCAATGTAGAGCTGGCGGAGGCCGTCGCGCCGGCTTTACCGCGAGCTGCGGCTGCCGAATCGATGCGAGATGTCGAAACGCCCAGACAGACGACTTGCGAACAGGTGGCAGAATTGCTGACCATCCCGTTACAGCGCACCGTAAAGTTGCTCGCAATAATCGCGACGGGCAAGCTGCACGTCCTGCTGTTGCGCGGCGATCACAGCCTGAACGAATTCAAAGCAAGCAAATTGAGCGGTCTCGCCGGTTTCCGCTTTGCCACAGAGGATGAAATCCGTGCCAACTTCAATTGCCCACCTGGTTTCCTCGGCCCGGTCGGAATCGACCGGACGAACATCCGAGTGATAGTCGACCACACCGTAGCTGCGATGAGTGACTTCGTAGTAGGGGCAAACCGACCCAAATTCCACACTGCCGGAGTGAACTGGAAGCGTGACCTGCCCGAACCCGATCTGATTGCCGACATACGCAACGTGGTCGAAGGAGACCCGTCTCCAGATGGCAAGGGCACTTTGGAAATCTGTCGCGGCATCGAAGTCGGCCATATCTTCCAGTTACGCACCAGATATGCCGAGGCGCTCAAAGCTACTTATCTGGATGCGCAGGGCAAGGCACAAATCATAGAGATGGGTTGCTACGGCATCGGTGTGTCACGCATCGTCGCCGCCGCGATCGAACAGAACTTTGATGAGCGCGGCATCATGCTGCCGACTGCGATGGCTCCATTCCAGATTGTCATCGTGCCTATCGGCATGGCTAAAAGCGACGCAGTACGCAATGCCGTAGAACGGCTGTATGTTGCATTGCAGTCAGCTGGTATCGAAGTATTACTGGATGACCGCGACGAGCGCCCCGGCGTGATGTTTGCCGATATGGAATTGATTGGCATTCCTCACCGTGTCGTCATCGGCGAGCGTGGATTAAAGGAGGGAATGCTGGAGTACCAGGGGCGCCAAGATGCTGCCGCGCAATCAATCCCCTTGCAAAATGCGCCAGAATTCTTAAAATTAAGGCTATGCAATTGATCCGACGGCTCCCCTCACACCATCTGGCGCTGAAAATTTGCCTGGCTGGCGCGCTGCTCGCTTCCGGCACATTCGTCAACGCACAAGTCTACAAACCGCTTTCCGCCAGCGTCCGCGCGGTTCTGCATCACAGTGTGGCTGACTTGGGCGAGCCGAAACTGGCCTTCCCCACGCAACATGAGGCGGATGTATGGCTGACGGATATGTCGCGACGCTTGAAAATGCAATTTCAGGATGCGGAATTCCGCATGAATTTTCTCAAGACCGTGCACTACGAAGCCACTCGTGCCGGCCTTGATCCGCAGCTGGTGCTTAGCCTGATTGAAGTTGAAAGCGGTTTCAAGAAATATGCCGTGTCCCGCGTGGGTGCACGTGGGTATATGCAGGTGATGCCATTCTGGGTGAAGGAAATTGGCACGTCGGATCATAATTTATTCCATCCTCGCATCAACCTGCGCTACGGATGCACCATTTTGCGTCACTATCTGGATATCGAACACGGGAATTTGTTCCGCGCGCTGGGTCGCTATAACGGCAGCCTGGGCCAACCGGGATACCCTAATCTGGTACGCACCGCTTGGCGCAAGCGCTGGACATTTCCTAATCCTGCGTCAGGGAGACTATAAGCAATGACTAGGCTGACTATTTTGAACAGTCCAGTCAGACCGCAAGGCAGCATCATTTGGATTTATTGCTTTTAATATAGGCCTCGATGCTTGCACGTGTCACCTCACCCATCATATAGCTCACCTGTTCACCTTTAGGGTTATACAAATAGCTAACCGGCAATCCTTCCACTACACCGATTTGTTTGGAACTTTCGAAATCTCCCAGCACCACCGGATAGCTCATGTTTTGTGCTTTTGCAAAATCGGCCACCTGTTTAAGTGAACCTGATTGTATGGCTATACCAATAACCACTAAATCCTTTTTCTTGTGAGCGTTGTGCAAACTGGTTAGTTGGGGAATCTCGTTCAGACAGGGCGTGCACCAGGTTGCCCAAAAATTCACCAGCACCCACTTACCACGATAGTCCTCCAAGCGGTGCGTCTTACCTTGAATATCTTCCAGCATGAAATCCGCTGCATGACTCAAAGATATGAAACTCAACAAAAGTGCCAGCAATAAACCAGTCCCGAGCGTAATACATCCTATTAAAGCTGTTGATTTTTTCATAATCATTATACCTCTCACCATCTGTTATCGAGGGCGAACTATATATTGGACTTCTATTCAGCCATCTGGTTCGATATGCGTTACGTTCCCTGCGCTGAGCCCCCGAGATATCGAAGGGAGAATTAACAATCCGAATATTGGGATTTATTTATTGCAGGCGATGAAAAACGCGATACGCCAAGATGGTGGATCAAAGAGTTAGTGTTCGGCTTTTCCAGAAGATTTCTCCTCCTCCGCTGCCCCTTGGCTAGTTCCATGCTCGGAAGCATGAGTCAAAAACAATGCCAGCGCGATCAGCGCAATGCTCGCACCAAAGTAAACCAAATCTAGCGGAGCACTTAATTTCATGTTCAGCGCTTCTTCAAACAGTGTGACGATCAGGATCATCAATATCACTTTAGCCAAACGCGATTTTAGGTCATCCAGATTGTTGATAACCAAAATCTTGCTGGAAGATTTACTTCCATGTGCTTGATCTATTTCACTGATGAACAACTCGTATAAACCGAGCGAGAAGATCAGCATCACAATCGCCAGCAGATAGCCGTCCACCACTTCCACAATATGCGAAACCGTGTTGTCATGCAGCACTTTGCGCGTTTCTTCGGTCATACTGGAATCGGCATAATGTATAGCATGTTGAAACAAATACACCACATCCACAGTAGCCATGTAAAAAATCGCAAAACCAGCCAACAGGCTACCCACTACTGCAACAATAATCACAAAGCGACTGTTCCACAAAAGCCATTCAAACAACTTCTCAATAAAATTCATATCGCACTCCAATAAAACGCCGCGCATTAAAGCGCAATAATATGTAATCGGCAAGCATGCATTGTATTACGCACTGCCCATACTGAAATCAGCTGACTGTATACTTCAACTGCACGGTACTGCAAAATTCATACAGGAGTATGTACTAGAGCAATACTTGGCCTGGTTTTATGGCCATTGCTTCACTCCCTGCCACCTAAATTTACTTATAAAAGTTACAATGCAAAATTGAATGTGCCTCCTAATTGAAAAGCATTTTGTCACAAAGAGAACAGATTTCCTCGATGAATGTATAATTTAAACAGCCCAGGCCCAAGAAGTTAGGCATAAATCGCAAGTATGCAAGCACAATTCAAGCACGGCGCAAAGTGTACATCTCACAGTCTTAAGTTCATGTTATTCGGCTTTCTGATTGCACATAGCATAACTGCATCGGCTGGTGCAAAGCCTAGCCAGGTTTTGCCGGCTGACACGATTGCACAGCGAGTTGCCGTTTGCGTGGCCTGCCACGGCAAGGAAGGTCGCGCAACGAATGATGGCTACTATCCCCGCATCGCCGGGAAGCCGGAAGGCTATCTGTATAACCAACTGGTAAATTTTCGCGATGGTCGCCGCCGTAATGCGGCAATGACCTACTTAGTTGATAATTTACCTGACGATTTTTTACTAGAAATCGCTGCTTATTTTTCCAAAGTGAAGCTGCCTTATCCCCCTCCTCAAGCGCCCACCACCTCCAAGGAAACGCTCGAACTGGGACATCAGCTTGTCACGCTTGGTGATAAAGTGAGAGAAATTCCAGCCTGTATTGCCTGCCACGGGAAGGCACTAACCGGTGCTTTGCCTTCAACCCCAGGTTTACTTGGTCTGCCCCATGCTTATCTGTATGCACAGCTCAGCACATGGAAAAGTGGCTCGCGCCACGCCACTGCACCGGACTGCATGGCAAAAATAGCCAACAACCTTAGTTGGGGCGACATTAGCGCTGTCACTACCTATCTGGCATCTCAACCCATACCAAGCAACGCCGCGCCCGCAACGTCTAACCCAGTCAAGCCACCGATTGAATGCGGCAGTATTCCGACCCGGGCGGGCACACCATGAAACACGCACTGCTGATTCTGTTAACTATCATCGGAGTATCCGTAGGCAACATACACGGTCTGCCTTTTTTGCCCAAAGCTCAAGTCGAAGCGGGAGATATCGACCAGCAAGTAGCGCGCGGCAAGTACTTGGCTCTGGCGGGCAATTGTGCCAGTTGCCACACCGTGCGTGGAGGTATCGCATACGCCGGCGGTCGAGCTATTGAGACGCCTTTCGGACGAGTATTCTCGTCCAATCTCACCCCCGACATCAAAACCGGTCTGGGTGACTGGACAGCTAATGATTTCTGGCAGGCCATGCACCTTGGCAAGTCTAAGGGTGGCAGACTACTTTATCCGGCCTTTCCCTATCCTAATTACACGAAAATCACTCATGCCGATGCTGACGCCCTTTTCGCCTATCTCAAGACCTTGCCTCCGGCAACCCAAGCCAACCAAGAGCATGCGTTGCGCTTTCCCTACAACAACCAATTTACACTGGCGATTTGGCGCGCGCTTTACTTCACCCCCGGTGTATTTCAACCCGACGCAAACCAAAGCGTCGAATGGAATCGCGGTTCATATTTGGTAAATGGACTTGGACACTGTAACGCCTGCCATACTAGTCGTGATTCACTTGGTGGCTCTAATCTAAAGACCGACCTCGCCGGAGGCATCATGCCGGTATCCAATTGGTATGCATCATCACTGACTTCTGACACTTCAACAGGTCTAGGTAACTGGCAACTGCAAGATATTGCCGATCTGCTCAAGAACGGGATCTCAAAGCGTGGAGCCGTGTACGGACCGATGTCCGAGGTGGTGTACAAAAGCCTGCAGTACCTATCTGATAGCGACGTGCAAGCTATGGCAGTGTATTTGAAATCGCTGCCGAAAATACAGGTGCCATCGCAGGCTAGCTTGCCGCTGGTAACCAAGGAAACAATGAGCTGGATCATGGCATGGGGCGCTAAAGTATATAAAAAACACTGTGTCGATTGCCATGGAGAAACAGGCAGTGGCAAGCCACCAACTTACCAGTCACTCATCGGCAGCAGCTCGCTTACGATGCACGCAGCGGCGAATCCAATTCGCATGGTGTTAAATGGCGGCTATCCGCCCGGAACCGCCGGCAACCCTCGCCCCTACGGAATGCCACCATTTCGTCCCACGCTTAGTGATGAAGAAGTTGCTGCAGTCGTGTCATATATCCGCAATTCGTGGGGTAACAGTGTGGGCGTGGTAACACCCGAGGAAGTCAACCGCTATCGGTCGGCGCCGGTGAATTGAAATTGAGTATGCCGAGCGTAGTTGTGACAAATTGGAGTTAAATTACCACTGGCAAAGTAGTGACCTATTGGGTCAGCACCTCAAAGACACCGAAAATCCGTGCGCAGCCAGAGGCGAGCCAAGGATTCACCCAGTTGAACTAGACTCACGTGGAGGTGATTGTCAATAGTTCCTGCAAACTTATATCCGTACTTTTTTCAAGCTTTCTGGCATTGGTGTAAAACCACTGCCGTAAGGGATCGTCGCTATGCTCGGCTAGCAATATGCCGCTATCCAGTACGAATAAATGCAGCAATTCGATAGCACGAATGTGGTTTGGATCGCGCATCAGTAGCCAGCCCTGGCCCTCTGCTTTACGCACTATATCTGCACTGGCCAGTTTATCGAGTATCTTTTCCAGTTCATCATAGCCAATATGTAAAGTCTTGGACATTGCTGGAAACGTGCTCACTTTCCCCTGCTGGAATCCGTTTACCATGATCTTCAATATCCGCAGTGCATCCAGCAATTGGGTGGTAGTTGTTAACTGCTGCGCCATAGGAGCGCGCCAATGCGACAATGATGCCGAAATCTCGGCGCCGATCAGGATAGTCAACCAAGACAAGTAAATCCATAACAGAAAGATCGGCACACTGGCAAACGCGCCATACACCAATTTGTAACTAGGAAAATGGCTGACGTAATAGCCGAATATTCGGTTCATGGTCTCGAATAACACTGCTGCCACCAATGCGCCGATGAAGGCATGGCTACGTGGCACATAGCGGTTCGGCACAAGCCGGAACAAAAGCGCAAAAGCCAGTGTAGCGAACAATATTGGCAAAATCTTCAACACCCCGACGCCGAAAAGCGGAATATGTTTGGCATAGCCCATCGATAGCCCAATCAGCCATGAAGTCAGCGACAGGCTCGCTCCGATCAGCAACGGCGCAAGGGTCAGCACCGCCCAATAGACCACCAGTCGCTTGACCAGCGGACGAGATCGCGTCACCCGCCATATAATGTTGAATGCGTGGTCTATGGTCAGCATCATCGACATGGCAGTGAGCGCCAGAAAACCTATGCCTACCGTGGTAAGCCGCGCTGCGCTGTCGGTAAATTGCTGCATATATTTTGTAATCACAACACCGGCAGTATCCGGCATTAAATTTTTCATCAAATAAGTCTTGATCTGTTCCGATAAGCTATCGAATACCGGGAACGCCGAGAACATCGTCAAAGCAATAGTCATCAACGGAACCAGCGACAACAACGTGGTAAATGTCAAACTCGCTGCGGTTTGAGAACAACGATCCTGTACGAACCGCACCGTTATGAAGCGCAACAGCGCCCGGAAATCTTGTAAATTCTTGCGCAAATTATTTCGCATAGCCTGACAGTTTCCCTATAATTAGCCCATGACCATCAACAATGAAATTCTAGTACTATATTACAGTCGGCATGGCGCAACTCAGCAAATGGCGCAACTCATTGCACGCGGTGTAGAGCAAGTAGACGGCGCGCGCGCCCGGATACGCACTGTACCGAAAATTTCCGCCGTTTGCGAAGCAACTGAACCTAATATTCCAGAAAGTGGCGCACCTTACGCTGAATTGCATGATCTCGAAGAATGTATCGGCCTGGCTCTGGGTAGTCCGACGCGCTTCGGCAATATGGCTGCGACAATGAAATACTTTTGGGACGGCACCAGCGGCCTGTGGATGAAACACTCGCTGGTCGGCAAACCCGCCGCACTATTCACCTCTACTGGCACTATGCACGGTGGACAGGAAAGTACGCTGCTGTCGATGATGTTGCCGTTGCTGCACCACGGCATGCTGATCGTCGGCCTGCCCTACGCCGAAGCGGAACTCTTCACCACACAAAGCGGCGGCACGCCCTATGGCGCGAGTCATGTCGCCGGGCTCGCAAACGACCAGCCCATCACCGAAGCCGAAAAAAGACTGTGTCTGGCACTCGGCAAGCGTCTCGCGCAAACCGCACTGAAGCTCTCCAAGTGATCAGCCCATGAACAGCGCCCGTGAAGCCAGACTGATGTTGCGCGCACATCGCTATGGCGTACTCAGCACTCTGTCGAGAAAATTCGATGGCTATCCCTTCGGCTCGATTACACCGTATCTGGTTGATCACGATGGCAGCCTACTGATACTGATCAGCACACTCGCCGAACACACCAAGAATATCCTGAACGACCCTCGTGTCAGCCTGATCACCCATGAGCAACGCGACCCGAATATCCAGACCCAAGGGCGCGTCACCGTGGTTGGCAACGCCGAACTGGAGCCTGACCGCAAGCAGGCTGGACTGCGCTATCTGCGCTATTTCCCTGAAACTCAGAGTTACTTCGCTATGCACGACTTTTCCTTCTATCGCATTCGTCTGGTGGCGATACGCTACATCGGTGGATTTGGTCGCATCCACTGGGTAGACTTGGAAAACTATGTGGTGCAGCCCTACCCGCTGATCGAGCAAGAAGCTGACGTGATAGCTCATATGAACGCGGATCACCAAGACACGATGCGAAACTATTGCCAGCATGTCCACCAATGCACAGCGCTGAATGTCACAATGCTGGGCATAGACCTCGATGGTTTCGATGTGCGCGCCGATGATCAGATGTTGCGGTTTGATTTTTCACAGCCAGTGACCAATGCTCAACAGGCGCGGGCCGCACTGGTAGAAATGGCACATGCCGCGAAACAGTAATGTTGCGAGTTGAACAAGAATTAAGCTCGCCGTTCCTGCCTGTCCGAAGGTCAGTTTATCCTGAGCCTGTCGATAGGCCGAAATGACAAGGCCGATGGGTTAATCGCAATAATCACAACATGCACCCCGTGCTCTACTCCTTCCGTCGCTGCCCTTATGCGATACGTGCTCGCCTAGCACTTTACGCAAGCGGCGTCGCGGTTGAATTGCGCGAAGTGGCATTGCGCGACAAGCCAGCAGCCATGCTGTTCGCCTCACCCAAGGGCAGTGTGCCGGTGCTAGTGTTAGCTGGGGGGCGCGTGATTGATGAAAGTTGGGAGATCATGATGTGGGCGCTGCACCAGAATGACCCAGAAGGTTGGCTAGGTAATAATGGTACTTACGTCAATGCCGCGACCTCACTGATTATTAAGAACGACACCACTTTTAAGGTCAACCTGGATCGCTACAAATATCCAGATTGTTACCCAGAACACACACAAAACCATTATCGCTCCCAAGCCGAATTGTTTTTACAACCATTGGAAAACCACTTACGCACGACTCCCTACCTGCTGGGCGACACCCTGTCCATCGCCGACGTAGGAATCTTTCCGTTCATCCGTCAATTCGCCGATGTAGACAAAGACTGGTTCGTACATGCGCCCTATCCATCACTGCAACACTGGCTGAAAGATTTTTTAAACTCGGTATGCTTTGACGCAGTCATGAAAAAATATCCGCCTTGGCAGCCGGATGCTACCCCCATTCTCATGGTCAACGAGGAGGTAAATCCATGCTGAATATATTCATATCCACCATCGTGTTCTTCATCGCCACCTGGTATTTCAAGCAATATCTGGATGAACAGGAAATTCCCAAGGGCATGACGCGCGGTGTGCTGATATTCACACTTGCCGCAGCGGTATCATGGGGGGCTGGAGCTTTGGTGGGGTGGGTGCAAGGCTAAACCGAAGGAACTGGCCAGCAAGACCAGTAATGACACAATATAGTCACTCCGTCTTGTTTTCAGTGATACTAATCACAGCTGGCAGGTAGCTGCCAGCGAAGGCAGGACATGCACATATGTCCACATCTGTAATCTACCACAGCAATTCTACGCCGAAGCGACGAACCGCGAGCGCGAACAGGCCGAAGCAAACAAGGGTGATAATGACGCAAACCAGCAACGTTGGCCAGAAACCGATGCGCGGAAGGAGTGCCGGAAACACGAGAAACATTGGCAACGTCGGGACAACATACCAAAACGTGTACCACGCATGATTTGCGATCTTTTCCTGAGGCTGGTTCTCAATGTACAGCCAGATAAGCGCAAGAACGGTTACGAGGGGCAGCGCGGCAACAAAGCCACCGAGTTTGTCGCTACGCTTCGCAAGCTCGGATACGAGCACGACAACTGCGGCAGTCAGAAAATATTTTGTAATGATCCAAGCCACGGCTTCTCCAAAGACTTATCGTGAAACTGAGGGGTGGCACATTTTTGCGCAGTCAAAATTGACCGCTCCAGATACCGATAAAAACTGCCGCATCTAAAAATCCATCTATTGCGATAAGCCGGGAAATAACTCCAGCATCCCATCTGCCATGAATTGCACCGCCATGGCAGCAAGTATCAAGCCCATCACCCGGGTGGCGATGTTGAGTCCACCCGTGCCGAGACGCTCGCCAATCGGCTCGGCCAGCCGCAAGACAAGCCAGACTATCACCGTGACACCGATTATCCCAACACTGAACACGATCTTGTCCGGAAGACTGCCAGCCTGGTGGGCATCAACTATGGCTAGACTGATCGCCCCCGGTCCAGCCAGTAGCGGTATTGCCAGTGGTACCACGGCGATGTCATTTTTTGCTTCCCCCTCAGCCTGCTCGGCATCGGTGTGACGCGCCGGGCTGGTCATGGCACCAAACATGGCAATGGCGATGAGCAACACCAGCAGTCCGCCCGCGATGCGGAATGCCGGAATGCCGATACCGAAGAACGATAGCAAACTGTCTCCTGTCCAAACCGCCAGCGTCAGGATCACCGCCACCGCGACGGATGCCTTGAAAGCTGTGCGGTGCATCACCTCGGGGCGGCGATCCGTCATCATGCTGAGGTATATCGGAATGGCCCCGAGCGGATTCAGGATGGCAAAGATGCCCACCAGATATTTTATTTGCTCGGTCCAAACGGGCAGTTGCGTCATGATGGTTCTTTCAGAGCTAAAATCATATCGCGGTTAGTGCCTACCTGGATTCATCGATCATTTTTTTGGTTGCAGCCTCGACCTCATGCGCTACGTTAACCAATGATGCGTCTTGTGACAATGCAGCGAGCATCGGTATTGGTTTGATCATACCGATTCTAGTCTTACCCTGTTCGGTGTATACCGAAATGCGGCAGGGCAATGCCATATTCAAGCGCATGTCGGTGGTAAGCACCTTGTTGGCCTGCGCCGGGTTACACACTTCGAAGACCCTGCAATTTCCATCAAAGGCGATACCTTTGCTGCGCAAGGTGTTGCCCAGATCATGAATATGCAACAAGCCGAATTGGTTGCGGGTCACAGCCGCCTCAAGATCGGCCGCTGCTTGCTCGAATGACTTGCTGCTTTCTACGATGTAATACATAGCTACCCTCCTTGCTGTATTGAAATGGTTGCAACTCAATTCTGTGACGTACCATTGTCCAGCCTGAATGTGCCAAAGTCCAGCGTCCAACTTGCTATCGAATCTATTTGTGCTACGCTACATGCCATGAAAAATCTATCGCATTATCTCGCCGCGCTGGCGATCACCGCTTGGGTCGGCGGCTTGTGGGCTACGGGCTATCTCGCCGCACCAGTGCTGTTTTACGCACAGCCGGACAAACAATTGGCGGGCATGCTGGCCGGGCAAATGTTCACCGTGATGGGCTATGTCGGCATGGTGTGTGGGGTCTATCTGCTTATTCACCACGCTATCCTGTTTGGTCGCGCGGTCTTGGGGCAGGGCTTGTTCTGGGTGGTGGCGGTGATGTTGCTGCTGACGCTGGTATTGATCTGCGGCATCCAGCCGATGATGGCCAATCTCAAGACGCAGGCCTTGCCGCTGGAGGTGATGCAAAGTGTGTTGGCAAGTCAATTCAAAATGTTGCACGGCGTGTCCAGTATTACCTACTTGATACAAAGTTTTCTCGGCGCATTTCTGGTCATCAAATCGCATCGCACGTGATGGCTACGCACCAATAAAAAGAGCCGCTGTCGCGGCTCTTTATTTTTAAGGGAGTAAAATCAGGCTAACGCTTTGATCATGTCTTCGACTACCTTTTTGGCATCGCCAAACACCATCATGGTCTTGTCCAAGTAGAACAACTCATTGTCCAATCCGGCATAACCCGCCGCCATACTGCGTTTGACCACCAGTATGGTGCGCGCCTTGTACACTTCGAGGATGGGCATACCGTAGATAGGGCTGGCTTTGTCGTTCTTCGCCGCCGGATTCACCACGTCGTTCGCGCCTATCACCAACACCACATCGGTGTCAGCAAATTCGTTGTTGATCTCATCCATTTCCAACACTTGCTCGTAAGGCACATCTGCTTCAGCCAGCAGAACGTTCATGTGTCCCGGCATGCGTCCCGCCACGGGATGGATCGCGTAGCGCACATTCACGCCCTTTTCGCCCAATATCGTGGCCATTTCCTGCAAGGCATGTTGCGCGCGCGCCACCGCCAGGCCATAGCCAGGCACGATCACCACGCTGGAAGCATTGCCCATCAGGAACCCCGCATCGTCCGCGCTGCCACTGCGATAAACTTTTTGCACACCATCACCCGCATCCACACTAGCATCCACTGCACCGCCACCGAAGCCACCCAAAATCACGTTGAAGAACGAGCGGTTCATCGCCTTGCACATGATGTAAGACAGGATCGCACCCGAACTGCCGACTAGCGAACCGGCGATGATGAGCATGTTGTTGTTGAGCGTGAAGCCGATACCCGCCGCCGCCCAACCGGAATAAGAGTTCAACATCGACACCACCACCGGCATGTCCGCGCCGCCGATCGGCATGATCAGCAACACGCCGATTAGCATCGCGATGGCGGTCATGATCAAAAACGGTGTCCAGGTTTGCGTGATGAAGAAAGCAATGCCGAAAGCGACCATCAGCACTGCAAGCAGCAGATTGAACCAGTGCTGTCCGGCGAAGCGCAGCGGCTTGCTGCCCAACCTGCCGGACAGCTTGCCGAACGCGATGATGGAGCCGGTGAAGGTGATTGCGCCGACGAAAGTGCCGATGAACAATTCGATGCGGTTGCTAGCATGCAGCATTTCACCGGGTAGCGCGATGCCGTAGGCGACGGGGTTGTTGAACGCCGCCATGGCGACCAACACCGCAGCCAGGCCGACCAGCGAGTGCATCGCCGCGACCAGTTCCGGCATCGCAGTCATTTGGATACGCTTGGCGATCACCGCGCCGACCACACCACCCGCGACAATTGCAGCGAGGATATAAGGGACGTTATGCGTCTCCGGTTTAACCAGCGTGGTCACCACGGCAATCGCCATGCCGACCATGCCAAACATATTACCGCGCCGCGCAGACATCGGTGAACTCAAGCCCTTAAGAGCGAGGATGAAGAGAACCGCAGCGATCAGATAGGCGAGTGCAACAAAATTAGCCGACATGCTTACTTCCCTTTCTTCTTGAACATATCGAGCATGCGCTGCGTAACAAGAAAGCCGCCAAACACGTTCACCGCAGCTAGCACCACGGCGATCAGCCCAATCGCCGTGCCAATATCGAGTTGCTCAGGACCTGCCGCAAGCATCGCGCCAACAATGATAATACCGGAAATGGCGTTGGTAACAGCCATCAGCGGGGTATGCAGCGCGGGCGTGACGTTCCACACCACATGATAACCGACGAAAATTGCCAGCACGAATACGCTCAGGTTCAGAACAAATGGGTCAACAGCACCAGTCATGTTTTACTCCTTACTAAATTAGAATCTCCCTCGCAACCTCCCCCTTGTCAGGGGTGGATCCATCTTCCGCCTGACAAGGGCGGATCCGAGGGTAGTTATGTTTTTACGTTTGCCACGCCATCCTTACACAACAGCGTTCCGGCAATGATGTCATCTTCCATGTTGATGTTCATTGCCCCGGTTTTGTCGCACAGCAGATTGAGGAAATTGAGCAAATTGCGCGCGTACATCGCACTGGCATCGGTCGCTACCAACCCTGAAAGATTAGCTTCACCAACAATAGTGACACCGTGCTTGACTATGGTCTTGCCTAGTTCGGACAGTGGGCAATTGCCGCCCGCTTCTACCGCCATATCCACCACCACCGAGCCGGGTTTCATCAGCTTCACCGTATCCTCATGCAGCAGAACTGGCGCGGGACGACCGGGGATCAGCGCAGTTGTAATGATAATGTCCGCCAACTTGGCACGTTCCGCCACCAAGACAGCCTGGCGTTGCATCCACGAAGCGGGCATAGGGCGGGCATAGCCACCGACACCCTTGGCGATCTCGCGCTCTTCATCGGTTTCGAACGGTACATCAATGAATTTGGCACCCAGTGATTCCACCTGCTCCTTGGCAGCAGGGCGCACATCGGAAGCCTCAACCACGGCACCGAGACGCTTGGCAGTTGCAATTGCCTGCAAGCCTGCCACGCCCACGCCCAGAATCAACACGCGCGCAGCCTTCACCGTTCCGGCTGCGGTCATCAACATCGGCATGAAGCGCTGATATAGATTGGCACCGACGATCACCGCCTTATAACCGGCAATGTTAGCTTGTGAGGACAACACATCCATCGCCTGTGCACGTGAGGTGCGCGGCAATTTTTCCATCGCACAAGCAGTAATGCCATGTTGGGTGTAAGCCGTTACTTGCTCGGCTTGATGCGGCGAGAGCAAACCGATCAACACCGTACCTTGTGCCAGTTGAGCAAGCTCCTCGGAAGTGGGCGCTTTGACCTTCAACACAATTTGCGATTGGGAATACAAGGTAGCAGCATCAACCAGAGTTGCACCCGCCGCCTGAAATTCCGCGTCGGGAATATGCGCACCTGCACCTGCTCCGCTCTGCACCATCACCGTGTGGCTGGATGCCAGCATCTTCTTCACCGTTTCCGGAGTCACTGCAATTCGAGTTTCGCCTACACGCGTTTCCGCGGGGATGCCAATCCGCATGAACTTCTCCTCTTCTGAAACCCTTGTAAAACGTTCGTTATTTACCTACCGAACGATGCTGAAAATTTAAAGAGGGGATTATACCTACTCCTCTCCAACATTAAAGTGAACTGCAGCGATGATAAAGCATCATACCCGCTTATTCCATTGCACACCCATCGCACGCTAAGATTACGAGTTAAATCGTGTAACGGCGTAAACCCTACTGTAGATGTCGTAAAAATGATTGCAAATTAAAAAATGCTTGCTATAATCAAGGCCAAATAGAACATTACTAAGAAATCGCTTGAACTAATTTGGCAGTCATTTTTGAGGATACGCGATGTCATCTGAACTAATCGATAACAGTCTTGAAAACTCCGTTGCTCCACTTGTTGTCATCATCGATGACGATTTCGCCAGCCGTCAGACACTAGAAAAAGTATTGCAAAGCATCCAAAAAAACATTCTTGTTAAAACTTATGATGACCCTACCTCGGCTCTGGCCTGTGTCAGGGACAATCATCCGGATTTGATCATCGTCGATTGCATGATGAACGGCACGAAAGGTCTGGAGGCGATACAGGAGTTGAGGAGAATATATTCTCTAGAGGGTGTCCCTATCGTGGCGGTCATCTCGCTCGAAGAGCAAGGCATTAAGTATCAGGTGCTGGAATCGGGCGCAACCGATTTCATTACCAAGCCTTTTGATCCATATGAATGCAGAGTACGGTGCCGCAACATGCTGCATCTGCGCTTGCAGCAGAAGATTATCCTGCATCGCTCACAATTCCTGGAGCAGCGTATTGCCGAAGCAACTAAACAGATACGCGCTCGAGAACATGAAACACTATTCAGGCTGGCAAAAGCCGGCGAGTATCGTGACGAAGAAACCGGCAACCATATCGTGCGCATGTCCAAGTACTCTCGCCTGATAGCAGAAGGATTGAGTCTGGAAGGGGAATTCTGCGACTTAATTGAAACTGCCGCTCCGATGCATGATATAGGCAAGATCGGCATACCCGACCACATACTTTTAAAGCCAGGGCGACTGACCTTGGATGAGCACGACATCATGAAAACTCATCCCTTGATCGGTTTTCAGATACTCCAGGAAAGTCCGTCAAAATATTTGAGTATGGGAGCGCAAATCGCATTATCGCATCACGAAAAATATGATGGTAGCGGTTACCCCTATGGCGCACAAAAGGACGAGATACCATTGGAAGCTCGTATTGTTGCCGTTGCCGATGTCTTTGATGCGCTTACTTCGCGTCGCCCATACAAAATCGGCTGGTCAAATGAAGCAGGCTTGGCATATCTGACCACAAACAGCGGCAAGCATTTCGATCCAGACTGCGTGGATGCCTTCGTTGCACAATTCAGCAAGGCCAGCCTTATTCAACAGCAGTTTCTTGACGCTGCAGAATCTACTCCCCAGTAATTGTCTATTTGACCCTGATGCCGGATTTTCCGGCATCTTCGCTAGCCAAATATTTCAGTTATGGTAGCTATGGGGACCCAGCTGCATTCGCATGTCCGCTATAATGCAGGGCGTTTTGCTACCCAACCCAGCCATGCACGCCATCCAGCTGCTGCCCGACCTGCTCATCAATCAAATCGCCGCTGGCGAGGTGATCGAACGTCCCGCCGCAGCACTTAAAGAGCTGCTCGAAAACAGCCTGGACGCTGATGCGACCGACATCGTGGTGCAACTGGAAGGCGGTGGCATCAAGTTGCTGCGCGTACGCGACAACGGCCGTGGCATCGCCCAAGAGGAACTGAAACTGGCGCTGATGCGCCACGCCACCAACAAGATATCCTCGCTGGATGATCTGCAACGCGTAGCCAGCATGGGTTTTCGCGGTGAGGCGCTGGCGAGCATCGCGGCAGTGGCACAGCTCACTTTAACCAGCCGTACCGCTTCCGATACCCATGCCTGGAAAATAGAGTCCGCCGATGGACATCTCGGCGAACCCATGCCCGCCAGCCAAGCGCAAGGCACCACGGTAGAAATCCACGAGCTGTTCTTCAACACTCCGGCACGGCGTAAATTCCTGAAATCCGAATCCACCGAATTTGCCTGGTGCGAGGAGTCTTTCAAGCGCATCGCGTTGTCACGTCCCGATGTCGCCTTTTCGCTGCAACACAACGGACGTACGGTGTGGCATTTGCCCGCATCACACGGTGAACAAGCCACTTTAAAACGCGTTGCCGCACTGCTCGGAGACGCGTTCGGACAGGCTTCTGTGTCGGTGTCGCGTAACGCAGCGAGTCTCTCGTTGTGTGGTCTGGCCGCCCTGCCCGCCTATTCCCGCGCCAGCCGCGATGCTCAGTTTTTTTTCGTCAATGGTCGTTTCGTACGCGACAAGGTCGCCAGCCACGCGCTGCGTCAGGCTTACCAGGACATCCTGCATCACCAGCGTCATCCCGCGTTTGTGCTGTTCCTCGAACTGCCACCTGAACTGGTGGATGTGAACGTACATCCTGCCAAAAGCGAAGTGCGCTTTCGCGAAAGTCAGGCGATCCACCAATTTATTTTTCATACCCTGCAACAGGCTCTCGCCATTCCTGCACAGCCCGGCGTGGTCGCGTCGGGATTTTCTGCAAAATCTTCTTTCGCAATGCCCTTACAGAAAAACATGCCACTGAATGCAGCACAAATGAATGCGTCCTACCAAGTGTGGGAAGCACAAACGGAAAGCGAGAAATGTGAAACAGGTAGTGAAGAAATCGCCCCCACTTACGACTCGCACCTTACTACTCACCAAGAAGAATTCCCGCTCGGCTTCGCGCTTGCGCAACTATCTGGTGTATACATCCTGGCGCAGAATAGGCGTGGACTGATCGTCGTGGACATGCACGCGGCCCATGAGCGTATTGTCTATGAGAAACTCAAGGCCTCGCTGGATGAGGAACAGATCGCCACTCAACCGCTGCTGATCCCTGTCAGTTTCCATGCTGACTCATTGGATATCGCCACTGCAGAAGCGGAACAGGATACGCTCAAAACACTGGGTTTCGACATTGCCCCGCTATCGCCCAACACGTTGGCAGTGCGTGCCATGCCGGTGCTTTTGAAACAATCTGAAGCGGAGGCTGCCGCTCATGATGTACTTGACGAACTGCGTGAATTCGGTGCCAGCCGCGTACTCACTGAACGGCGAAATGAACTGCTCGGCACCCTCGCCTGCCACGGTGCGGTGCGCGCCAATCGAATATTAAGTGCCACCGAAATGAACGCGCTGCTGCGCGAGATGGAACAAACTGAACGCTCCGGGCAATGTAATCACGGTCGCCCGACCTGGTTTCAGTTAAGCCTGAACGAATTGGACAAGATGTTCATGCGCGGTCAATAACAGGATGATGCGAAACTACTGCGCACCTCATCTGCTTTGTCGTGTGCTCGCTCGAACCACGCTGTACCTGCCTCGTACTATCTCGATTCTTGCTGCGCGGCTTCGCTCATCCGGGATTGCTCGCTGCGATTTTTATCACCCTATTAGGCTGTTTGGATGACACCGCTTCCCACCGCAATTTTCCTGATGGGCCCCACCGCCAGCGGTAAAACCAATATCGCGATAGAGCTGGCGCAAACCTTGCCAGTGGAAATCATCAGCGTGGATTCCGCGCTGGTGTATCGCGATATGAATATTGGTACTGCCAAACCGGATGCAGCCACCTTAGCGAACGCGCCACATCATTTGTTAGACATCCGCGATCCCACGGAGGCTTATTCCGCCGCCGCGTTTCGCCATGATGCGTTGCGCCTGATGCACGCCATTACCCAGCGCGGCAACATCCCACTGCTAGTCGGCGGAACCATGCTGTACTTCAAGGCACTGCGTGAAGGACTCAGCCCGTTACCCGAAGCCAATCCCACAGTACGCGCCGAACTCGATGCAGAAATCGCGGCGCATGGTGTGGCGTATTTACATCAACGTTTAGCCGCAGTAGATGCGGAAACTGCCGCGCGTCTCGCCCCCAACGATACGCAGCGCATCCAGCGCGCGATGGAAATCTATCGCCTAAGTGGACAACCGATGTCTGTGCTGCTTAGGAAAAAATCACATAGTGAACTACCCTACCGTATTCTGCCCATTGCCCTTATTCCCGCGACCCGTAGCGTGTTGCACCAGCGTATTGCCACACGCTTCAAGCACATGCTCGAACAGGGTTTGGTCGGGGAACTGCGCGGCCTGAGGCAGCGTTATCAACTCCATCCCAATTTACCCTCGATGCGCTGTGTCGGTTATCGCCAAGCATGGCAATTCATCGAAGGTGAAATTGATCAGGCTCAACTATATGAAATCGGCATCGCCGCCACCCGGCAACTCGCCAAACGGCAACTAACTTGGCTGCGCTCCATGCCGGACAACATCGAGCTTGATTGCCTGGTGCCTGACATTGCGCAACAAGTCTGCACTGTCATCACTGACTAAACATGCCTGTTGCGGCATAATGAGCGCCTTACTTCAGAAGTTTCCAGCAAAATGAAAATCACTGTCATCGGCTCCGGTTACGTGGGCTTAGTGTCTGGCGCATGCTTGGCCGAATTGGGTAACGACGTTATTTGTGTAGATGTGAATCCAAGCAAGATTGCCATCCTTCAGCAGGGTGGCGTGCCGATTTACGAACCAGGTTTGGAAGAGCTCATCAACAGCAATGTCGCCGCAGGACGCTTGCGCTTTACCACTGACATCGCTGAGAGTGTCTCGCACGGCATGGTACAGATGATCGCGGTCGGCACACCCTCCGGTGAAGATGGCTCGGCAGATCTGCAATATGTCATCGCCGCCGCACGCAACATCGGACGTACCATGACCGAATACAAAGTGATCGTGGGAAAATCAACCGTGCCAGTTGGCACGGCAGATAAAGTAAATGAAGCGGTGCAGGAGGAACTGAACAAGCGTGGTACCAAGACCAAGTTCAGTGTGGTATCGAATCCTGAGTTCCTGAAAGAAGGCTCGGCCATCGATGACTTCAACCGTCCGGACCGCATCGTCATCGGTGCGGAAGACGAGGATGCCCTCAAGGTGATGCGCGACATGTATGCGCCGTTCCAGCGCAATCACGACCGGCTGATGGTAATGGACATCAAGTCTGCCGAACTTAGTAAATACGCCGCCAATGCCATGCTTGCCACGCGCATCTCGTTCATGAACGAACTGGCCAACTTGGCTGAACGCGTCGGCGCAGACATCGAACATGTGCGCAAGGGTATCGGCTCAGACCAGCGCATCGGCTATCATTTTTTGTATGCGGGCTGCGGCTATGGCGGCTCATGCTTCCCCAAAGATATCCGCGCGTTGCAACGCACTGGTGAAGAATACGGCCTGCCGCTAAAAATATTACATGCCGTGGAAGAGGTGAACCATGCGCAGAAGAACGTACTACTGCAAAAGATCATCAAGCGCTTTGGTGACAATCTAAAGGGCAAGCACTTCGCTCTATGGGGGCTTGCATACAAGCCGGGTACGGACGACATGCGCGAGGCGACCAGCCGGGTGGTAATGGAAGGATTATGGGAAAGAGGCGCGACAGTCACCGCACATGATCCCGTGGCGATGGAAGCAACCCAGCATATTTATCCTCTGCAAAGTCGCCCAAAGGCGGGAGGCGAACGTGCCGATCTGAGCTATGCAGAAAATGCCAAGGATGCCCTACATGAAGCTGATGCACTGATCATCGTTACGGAATGGAAAGCCTTCAAGAGTCCTGACTTCGACCTCATCAGGACACGTCTGAAACAACCGGTAATTTTTGACGGGCGAAATCTGTTCGAACCTGCCAACGTCACCGCACTGGGCATCGAATATCACGGCATCGGCCGGGAAGGCTAAACGGGAAGGCTGAACCAGCAAACAGGTAAACAGGCCATATCACAGAGACTGCCCGATTCGGATTGGCATTGATTGGAAGAGTCGGCTAACTTTTCTTGGTCGCTTGCTTGGCAAGAGACTTTGCCGCATCCGCATAGGTGACCAGCTCCTTCTCACTTTCCCCGTGTTCTGGAAATAGTGCCCAACCCAAACTGGCGGTGACACGAACCGTTTCCCCGTTGAAATCAAAATCCAGTTTCGCAATGACAGGTTCGATGCGTTGCGCCAACGCGTGAGCATCTTGCTCCGAGGCATTCCTGATGAGTATCGCAAACTCATCATCGCGCAGCCGGAAAAGCATCTCGTTGTGTCTAACCTGCTTGCCGACCACCTCGGCCACCCGCACCAGAACCTTGTCACCGGCGTCGTATCCGAAAGTATCATTGATATGGTTAAGATCATCTGGACCGAAAGACAGCAATGCCATCTTGGATTTATTTCGCCTGGCTTCCACCAGCGATCTTTCCAGCTCCCCGACAAACCGGTGGCGGTTGTACAGGCCGGTGAGCGCATCACATTCAGCCAGATGCAGCAGCTGTTCCGGAGTGCGGCGCGCATGCGTGACATCTTCGTATAGCCATAGATGTCCCACCACCTGAGCTTCCACGTCCCGCACTACATAACAGGTTTGAATCACCACGCGCTTGTCCGCCAGATAAAGATCCGTCGTTTCAGGCAGCTCCAGCAAATGCTGGGCAGACGCTTTTTCATTGGCCAACAGATGTGAAAGGTAACCCGGTATGTCTGCAACATCCCTGCCTTCCAATTTTGTTTCAGGGGGTATCTGCCAGACACGAAAGAAAGTGGGATTGACATGGAGTATCTTGTTCTCCCGGCTGACAAACAAAATGCCGACGTTCATCACCGCGAGCAATGCCATCAAGCGCGCCTGTTCTTCTCGCTCCAGGGTGAGATAACGCTGCTGCATCTCCTCGGAAATGCGCAGCGAAATCATTTGTTGCTGCAACGTCTTCACCATGCGATTGAACGTTGCGCTCAGTTGGCCAATCTCGTCTCCTCCGGCTATTTTCAGAGGCGGCATGGTTCCTACATGGCGAGCCAAGTCCTCTTCCTTCTGCAAAGCGCTCATCGTGGTTTGCAGATTTTCCAGTGGGCGAGTGATGGTATGCGTGAACCTGCCGATGAGAAAAAACAGGATCAGCTGCAACGCTGCCTGCCCGCCCCACAATAGCGCGCTGGTCCTGGCCAGACTTGCGTAATCGCTTTTCAGATCAAGCGTGATGCTCGCCGCACCGTTCGCCGAACCGGCTTGAGCCTGATGGCAATCCAGGCAGTTGGTGCCGCGGAAATCGGTACTGACGATGAACGGCACGACCACGCGCAGCTCGGGTGCATTCCAATCATCAACGCGAAGGAACTCTTCCCTCGCATTGGCGATCACGCGCCTGTCCATATCATCCTTGGCCTGCTCTTGTGGCAGCCCAGGACCAAACTGCTGTTGCACCTGTTCAGAACGAATGACCCGCAGTTCCTTCACTCCCTCGGAAGCACCCATTTTCCTGATATACAGGGCACGGCTCTCAGGATCCTTGATGATCCCGTTGATCATCAGCATATTCATGCCGTTGATCACGCCATCGGCGGAAACTCGCGCGCGGCTCTCGGCTGCCAGCAGTATCTCCTCCTTGAAGTGCCGTTCGATCCAGAGTTGAGTCGGGATCAAAACTGCTATCAAAACCAGCTGAATGATGACCTGCAGCTTTATCTGTATGCCTTGTGTATGCCACCATGTCTTCATATATCCACCATCCTTCGTCTTACGGAATCCATGCCCAGACGGATCCTGCGTGCTGCTCTCATCAAATTAGCTGAGATTCAAGCGGTTTGACCAGCAGGCATTGCTTATACGGCACCTACAACCGCATTGCACGCTGCGACTGCTAACATACCGACCCGCCCCTCCACTTCTTGCATCACCACCTCATGACGCGGCAGCTTAGCCACATCCAGTCCTTGCAGATATTGCCGCATTGATACCAATTCGTAACCTTGCGCCTGCCAGCCCTGCAATAATTGCTCAAATATCGGCAGCCACTTCCCACCTTCCAGCTCGGCGTGCAGGGTATACACATGCCCGGTAGCGGACGGCTTTTTGGTCAGCTCCAGGATATGCTGTGCGATGTTGTCCAGCGTAATGCCGTCGCGATTCATCAGCTCGTCCAATGTCGGCAAGGTGGTCGGAAGTTGCGGACAAGCAATAATCTCGGCATTCCAAGTGGGGATGAACGGGTGCGTGCCGCGTGTATCTGAGCTGTATTCAAATCCTAAACGCTGCATCAGCCGTAAAGCGTGGCGGTTCATCTGCCAACCGGCAGCAGCGTGGGCATGCGGAGCTTCGCCGAATATCTCGGTATAGCGATCCACCGCACGTTGCAGTTCGCGCCGCGTCCACTCGGCATTCTTTTTCGCCACATAATCCTGCCAGCGGATATGGTCGTAGCAATGGATGCCAACTTCGAAGCCTGTGTCGCGTACGCCGCGCATGATGTCAGCACATTTCTTGCCAATATCCGGTGCGGGTAGCAGCGTGCCATACAGCAGAGTCTTGATGCCGTAGTGTTCCACTACCGAGGTGCGCGACACTTTACCCAAGAAGCCGGGGCGGAATACTCGCTTGATGGCGCGACCCGTGTGATCGGGTCCCAGCGAGAAGAAGAAGGTGGCCTGCGCGTGATGGCGTTGCAGCGCTTCAACCAGTCGTGGCACACCTTCTCGCGTGCCGCGATAGGTGTCTACATCGATTTTAAGAGCAAGTTGTTGAGTCATATTTTTACTCTCTCTCGGGAGAGGGAGAAGGCAATTTAATCGACCAAGCCGCGCGCTTCCGCCACCTGACCGCGATACGCATCAAAAATATTGCGCAACGTATCAGCCATGTTGATGGTCGGCTTCCAGTTTAACTCTGCGCAGGTGTTGGTGATCTTGGGCACACGGTTCTGCACGTCCTGATACCCCTTGCCGTAATAGGCCGCCGAGGTGGTTTCAATGATCCTGACTTTTTGTGCAGACTCGCGATATTCGGGGTATTCCTTGGCCAGTTTCAACATCATGTCGGCGAGATCACGAATCGCAAAATTATTAGTAGGATTGCCGATGTTGTAGATCTTGCCGGTAGCGATACTATCCTTGTTGGCAATGATCTTCACCAGCGCGTCGATACCGTCGTCGATGTAAGTAAAGGCGCGTTTCTGGTGCCCACCATCCACCAGGCTGATGTTCTCACCGCGCACGATGTGGCCGAGGAATTGTGTAACCACACGGGAGCTGCCTTCCTTCGGCGTATGGATGGAATCCAGTCCGGCACCGATCCAGTTGAACGGTCGGAACAGCGTGAAGTTCAATCCTTCCATGCCGTAGCCCCAGATCACGCGATCCATCAGTTGCTTGGAGCAGGAATAGATCCAGCGCGGCTTGTTGATCGGACCGCAGACTAATTCCGATTCCTCCGGATCGAATTCCTCATCGTGGCACATGCCATACACCTCGGAAGTTGACGGAAACACCAGATGCTTGCCGTACTTGACCGCCGAACGCACGATAGGCAGATTGGCCTCGAAATCCAGCTCGAACACGCGCAACGGCTGCTTGACGTAGGTAGATGGCGTGGCGATCGCCACCAGCGGCAGGATCACGTCGCACTTGCGCACGTGATACTCAACCCACTCCTTGTTGATCGTGATGTCTCCCTCGAAGAAATGAAAACGTTCCCGCCCAATCAAATCACTGATTCGGTCGGTGCTCATGTCCATGCCGTACACCTCCCAATCGGTCGTGGCGAGTATGCGGTTGGAAAGATGGTGCCCGATAAAGCCATTCACGCCGAGGATTAATACTTTTTTCATTACAATGTCCTAACAGTTAAATTCAAATCGTTGTGTGCCATACCGTGCTGCAAATTCCGCCGCGCTCAATTCAATTCCATCCAGTTCAAAGCGCACAATGCGCAGCACACCCTGCCCGCAAATCGCATAGGTTTTGTCTTCCTGCACATAGAATGCAGGCTGCTTACCAGATGCGTTGTTATTGGTCAGCAGTGTTTGCAGAATGCGCATCGGTTTGCCCATCAACTGTGTCGTCGCGCCCGGGTATGGCGGAGCGACAGCGCGCACCAGGTTATGTATTTCCTGCGCCGACTTTGACCAGTCAATAATGCCATCCTCCGCTTTACGCCCACCAAAATACGCACCCTGCGTCAAATCCTGCTTCCGTGCCTTCGCCTTGCCCGCCAGCAAATCCGGCAGGCAATCATTCAACGCCATCTCCGCTGCCACCGTCACTTTCTGAAAAACCTGCAGCACGGTATCGTTGGGCAATATCGGCACGGCCTGCTGTGCCACGATGTCGCCGTTGTCCGGCTTCTTGGTCATGTAATGCAGCGTGCTGCCTGTTTCCGTCTCTCCGTGGATTATCGCCCAATTCACCGGCACCCGGCCCCGGTACTTGGGCAGCAGCGAGCCGTGCATATTCAGCGCGCCCTGCTTGGGAATTTCCAGCAATTCGTGCTTAAGCATCTCGCGGTAGTAAAACGAAAAAAAGAAATCCGGCTGCAAGGCGCGGATTCGCGCGGTGACTGACGGGATATTGGGATTGTCCGGCGTGATGGTCGGGATGCCGTGCAGCGCAGCCAACTCGGCCACACTGTCGAACCAGATGGTTTCTTTCGGATTGTCGCGATGCGTCACTACCAGCGCGACATCCACGCCATGCGCCAACAATACAGACAGGCAGCGCACCCCAACGTTATGGTAAGCAAAAACTACTGCACGACTCATGCCGATGTTGAACCCGAAACCCCTCCCAACCTCCCCTTATCAGGGGAGGAGCCAACTTCCCCCCTGATAAGGGGGGACTGAGGGGGGTTGCTTTTGATTGTCACGCTATCCTGCATCTCAAGCACCGCCTCGACCAGATATCGCGGCCTGTGCCGCACCTGCTGATAGATGCGCCCGATATATTCGCCCAGCAGACCGATGCCGAACAGCGCGATGCCGATCAGGAAGAACATCAAGGCAAACAGGGTGAACAATCCCTCTGCTTCCGGGCCGATGATCAAACGACGCACAACCAGAAACACGAAGAAAAATCCCGAAAAAACCGAGATCAACATCCCCAACATGGAAAATATCTGCAACGGCACCAGCGAAAAGCTGGTCATCAGGTCGAAATTCAGACGGATCAGGCTGTACAACGAATACTTCGATTCGCCTGCAGTGCGCTCTTCATGCCCCACCACCACCTCGGCGGGATTACGCGCAAAGCTATAGGCCAGCGCCGGGATGAAGGTGCTCACCTCCTTGCAACTGTTGACCGCGTCGATGATGCCCCGGTCATAGGCGCGGAACATGCAGCCCTGGTCGGTCATCTTGATGCGCGTGATGCGCTCGCGCAGTCCGTTCATCGCGCGCGACGCGACGTGCCGCCACCAGCTGTCGCTGCGCTGGCGGCGGATCGAACCGACATAATCGTGACCCTCGTCCATCTTCGCCAGCAACAGGCCGGTGTCTTCCGGCGGATTCTGCAAATCGGCATCGAGCGTGACGATGCGCTGGCCGCGCGAATGTTCGAACGCCGCCATGATCGCCATGTGCTGGCCGAAATTGCCGTTGAACAAAATCACCCGCGTCACGTCGGGACGCTTCTGGAACTGCTCGCGCAGGATAGACGCGGAACGGTCGCGGCTGCCGTCGTTGACGAACAATATCTCGTATGAGATGCCGAGCTTGTCCAGCGCCGGGTATAACCGGTCGAACAGGGACTGCAAGCCCTGCTCTTCGTTGTAGATGGGGATGACAACGGAAAGTTGGGGATTAGTCATAGGGGCGGCATTTTACCGCATGGGGCGCAGATAACGAAATCGGGAATCTTTGGTAGGTTGGGTTAGAGCGCAGCGATACCCCAAAAAAACGTGCGCGTAGCGCACACAAAACCGCATTTCATGTTCCCCTGTGCGCCGCCGAGTAGCGGAGACCGGCCAGGGGAAGTCGGCGAGGACTGTCCGAGCGCGTAGCGCGAGTTCCGCAGCCGCCTGACCGGCCGAGCAACGCAGGGCACCGCGAAGCGGCGGCAAACCGGGGTCGCCTTTTCTTCGGTTACCTTCTTTTGGCGACACAAAAGAAGGTAACTTGCTGCCGGGCAACCCCCGGCGGTTTTGTTTTTAATTGATGTGTATCGCTGCGCTCAACCCATCCTACCGGGCTAGTATCGCCACCAAGACCGGGAGATTTGTTGTTCAACTACGGCCAAACCAGCGGCATACAGCGCCTGCCCTTGGGGGCCATTTTCCATGAGGTGCCGGGCCTTGACCAACAGACGGTCATATTCTCGGCGGACGCCAGCATCATCGTTCGCATGTGCCATTGCAGTAGCATTGTCGAGGCCACGGTTTATGTCCTGAACTTGGCAAAAATAGTCCCCAAGAGAAAGAGCACCCTCCTCAGACAGCACACCTTCCGCAAGAAGAACCGGAAACGACGTTTCATATGCGCTGACCGGAAGGCGGTAGAGCGGCGCCATGATGTTGTCGTTGAGCAACATATTCCCACGCGCTCGTGCAAGCTGCATTTCTGCACGGATAGCTTGCAGGTGGGCCTTCAGTCGACGCTTCCGATCTAGCCATGACGGGACAAATCCCAGAACAAAACCGATAACGATGAGGAGGACTTCTTTTGTACCGGTTGGCATTGGCACACCTAACTCAAATTAAACGGCACTGCCAACACCTCGCGCATCGCCGCACACGTGCGCTCGACATCCGCCTCATTCATCGCATAGAACATCGGCAACGAAACGATCTGCTTGCCGACGCGCTCGGAGACCGGGAACATGCCTTCCTTGAATCCTAATGCGCGGTACAGTTTGAACAGGTGTATCGGCGCGTAGTGAAAGCCGATGCCGATGTTGTGCGCTTTCATTTTTTCCATGAACTCGGGACGGGTGATGCGATCCGGCAGCACGATCTGGAACAGGTGCCAGTTGGTACTTGTAAAATCTTCCGGCGGCAGTTGCGCACCGGTCTGCTGCTCGAAATCCTTGCCCAGCGTCGAAAAATAATGCTTCGCCAGTTTGCGCCGCTGCGCGGTGATGTCATGCAATTTTGCAAACTGTCCCAAGCCGATCGCGGCGGCGATGTCGGTCATGTTGTACTTGCCGCCCAGCACGTCCACCTCGATGCCGTCCCAGCCGCTGCGCGTCACGCCCTGCAGCCGGTATTTTTCCGCAAGCGTGGCTTCAGTCTCATTGTTCAGCACCAGACAGCCGCCTTCGGAAGTGGTGATGTTCTTGTTGGCCTGAAAACTGAACGAGACGAAATCGCCAGACGAACCGCCAAATGAACCAATGGGTTTGCCCTTCCATGTCGAGCCGATTGCTTGCGCAGCATCTTCGATCACGCGCAGTTTGTGCTTGTTGGCTATCGCATACAGCCTGTCCATGTCCACCGGCTTGCCGGCCAGATAGACTGGAATGATCGCCTTGGTGCGCTTGGTGATCACCGCTTCGACCTTGTCCAGATCGATGTTGCGCGTGACCGGATCGATGTCGGCGAACACCGGCGTCGCGCCGACTTCGAGGATCACGTTCGCGGTGGCAACCCAGGAGATCGGCGTGGTGATGACTTCATCGCCCGCGCCGATGCCCGCGATGCGCAGCGCGATCTCCATCGTGCAGGTGCCTGAATTGAAGGTGCGCACCGGACGTCCGCCGAAATATTCGGAAAGTTTTTTTTCGAATTCCTGCACCTTGGGGCCGCTGGTGATCCAGCCGGAACGCAGCGTATCTGCGACCGAGGCGATGGTGGCTTCGTCTATGGTCGGTCGGGAGAAGGGCAGAAATTCTTTCACGCTAGGCTCTGGATATTATTATTACCCCGAGAATAATAACTCCTATACCGACCGCTTTGGTCAGACTGAAGTCCTCACCCAGCAGATACCAGGCTGCCACGGCATTCACGATATAAGCCATCGACAACATCGGGAAAGCGATGCTGACCGGCACACGAGACAGCGCGAGTATCCAGACGATCACGCTGAGCGCATAACAGAACAAAGCCGTGATGATGTGCCACTCGGTCGCCAGCTTGATGCCTACCGGCAGGATGTTCCCGGTGGTGAAATCGAAATGGCCGACCGCATTGGTGCCCGCCTTCATCAATATCTGGGCGGCAGCGTTCAGCATCACGCCGGTGAAGATCAGACCGAAACTGACCAGGTTCATTTGAAGCCTCCAAGAATTATCATGGCTTCTTCACCACGATGTATTGTGGGTCTTCATAAATAATTTTCATCGCCAAATCCAGTTGCTTGAGTTGCGGATAAATGTCCACCGGCATGATCGCTAGTCCCGCCGGTTGTGTCTGCCAGACCGTAGAGAAGCTGGCAACGTCCGGTATCCAGAGATGTGGTTCCTGCATGATACCGAATGCCATCTCGTCCTGATACTGCACCAAAGTAAAGGTGCGCTTCAAATAAAACGGCAGCGTCTGCTCGTACATGGCTATCGAATAAAACGGCTCGTCCGCTTTGACATAGGGGCGTATCTCTTCGGCAATGTAATAGGCCGAGCGCTCCCTGGCTATGGTGTTATAGCCGGACGTGCCTAGCTGCGCGGCAAGCACCGTGCTGAACGCCAATAGCAACACTGCTGCCATCCTGTTATCGCGGCGCAGCAAAACCAGCGCGCCTATCACGCCCAACGACCAGATTAGCGCAGCGACCACCAGCCAGTTGGCATATTCACCGTAGCCCTGTACTTGCAGCGGCGTATCAGCCAACCGGGCGGTAAAGGGCGCCAACGCCAGCGCCAATAATACTAGCGGCAGAAATGGGGCAATCAGCCAAAACAATCTGCGCACGCTCATGGTTGCCAGTTGCTTGCCCATCAGCAGCGCCAGCACTGGAAACATCGGCAGCAGATACGACGGCAATTTAGAACTGGAGATAGAAAAAAACAGGTAAATGAAACCCGCCCATATCAGCAAAAAACGGTCTGCGTTAAAGCCCCCTGCTGCACTCACGCCACTCTTCCATGCACGCAACAGCGTATCGAACATCAATCCAGTCCACGGCAACATGCCCACTAGCAAAATCGGGATGAAGTAATGCCAAGGTTGATAACGATCATGCACTTTGGTGGTAAAGCGCAGGTAGTGCTCGTAAATAAAGAATTTCTGGAAAAATTCGGGATTGGCTTTCATCACCAAATAAAACCACGGCGCGGTAATCAGAAAAAACACCGCCAGGCCGGGCAACCAGTGCATGCGCTTGAGCACACTTAAGTCGCGCTGCACCACCATATAAATAAACAGGGCGGCCCCTGGCAATACCAAACCCATCAAACCTTTACTCAACACAGCCAAAGCAAGGCCAGCCCAAGCCAGCAACATCCAGTTGCGCTGTTTTTTGCGGTCTGCCTGGGTTTGCCCGAGCAGCAATCCGACGATGCCCAGCGTAAGAAAAAACGTGACGCCCATGTCCAGCGTGTTGAGGTGTCCCATCAACACATACAGCATGCTGCTGCCCAACAAGATTGCGGCATAGTCTGCTGCCTCACGCCCATACAAACGCAGCCCGGCGAACCACACCAGCAGAATCCCGAAAAATCCGGTCAGTCCGGCCCACAAACGCGATGTCCATTGGTGCTCGCCAAACACTGTGTAGGCAGTGGCGGTCGCCCAATATTGCAGTGGCGGTTTTTCAAAATACTTTAGACCGTTCAAACGCGGAGTCGTCCAGTCACCGCTTGCGGTCATCTCACGCGGGATTTCGGCATAACGACCCTCGTCGGGCTTGATCAATTTTCGGTACTCAAGATTGGCGAACCAGATCACCGCAAAAGCAATAATCAACCACCAAAGTTGCTTGCTTGAAATATTTTTCATCGCGATGATTATTTATCGACTGGCAATATTTTCATTGCTACTCATTATTTTTCTGACCAGCCAGCGCGCAATTGCTGCGCGGAGCGAAAAGTCTGTTCGAGATATTCTGTATCCTCCACCGCAATTGCTGCGCTCATTCTGGTCAACTCCGCAATGTAGGTCTGCAATTCCTTCAGCAACGCATCGCGATTAGACAAACAAATGTCGCGCCACATTTCCGGCGAACTGGCCGCGATGCGAGTGAAATCGCGGAAGCCACTGGCAGCAAAGGTAAGCAGTACATCGCGATTGTCGCGTTGCGCCAAATCATTTACCAACGCGAACGATAACAGGTGCGGCAAATGGCTCACCGCCGCAAACACCGCGTCATGTTCGGAATGGGTAAGTTTATGGATATGCGCACCGCAAGCTTGCCATGCGGCCTGCACCCGCGTCACGGCTGCAGCCGTATTTTCCGGCAGCGGTGTCAGCACCACTTTTTTATCAACATACAAATCTGCTCGTGCCGCAGCGGGACCGCTCTGCTCGGCTCCGGCAATCGGATGGGCGGGCACAAACTGCGCCACCTTGCTGCCCAGTTGCGCATAAGCATCACGCACCACATTGCTCTTGGTGCTGCCGCCGTCAGTGATCAGTGTGTGTTTACCCAGATGTGGCGCAATGGCCGCCATCAGCTCAGCCATTTGACCGACTGGCGTAGCCAACAACACCAGGTCGGCGGTGCTGATTTCGGCAGCCATGTCTTTTCCGGTACGATCGATGATGCCGAGTTTTCTTGCTTGTTCGAGTGTCGCCGTACTACGTCCAAAACCGACCACCTCTTGCACCGCCTTTGCTTTGCGCAGCGCCAGCGCGAACGACCCACCGATCAGGCCAACACCGAAAATGATGATCTTATTGAATCGT
>JBAQWL010000315.1:0-13626 GCA_049298895.1 Gallionella sp. | reverse complement strand
GTATGGGATCGATCAGGTGGAAGATCGCGGCGATGACAAACAATGACCCGAGGTAGGCGACCGGGATGTGCCAGCTGATGATGCGCGAGGCGAGCAGATAAAGCCCGCCGAACAGGAATCCCCATGCCACCATTTCGCTGCCGTGCCCGCCTATCTGGCCGTAGATGGGCATATTGAGTATCTGCTGGACGGATTCTTCGAGATGCAAGTGCGTCTTCAGCGTGTCCAGCGGCGTGGCCATCGAGATCGCATCCAGTGTCAGGTTGTGCGGCAACACGTTGAAGAAAATATATTGCAGCTGTTCGGCGAAGCTTAGCTCGGCCAGCACCAGTCCTTGCGGGGCCAGCCAGCGCGTCATGTGCACCGGGAAAGAAATGATCAGCACCGCGTAGCCGACCATCGCGGGATTGAAAGGGTTGTTGCCCAGCCCGCCGTAAAGTTGTTTGGCGATCGCGATGGCAAATGCGGTGCCGACCACTACCAGCCACCACGGCGCCAGCGGCGGGATCGACAACGCCAGCAGCCATGCGGTGAGCAGCGCGCTGTTGTCTTTCAGGAACGGCACGATGGGCCGGTTGCGCAGCTTTAGCATGGCCGCTTCGGTAGCCAGCGCGGTGAGGCTGGCCAGCGTGATCGAAACTAGGATCGCCGGGCCGAAATACCAGACGTACAGCGCAATGCCGGGTATCAGTGCGAGCAATACCTTGAACATGATCTGCGCGACATTGTCCGGTTTGCTGATAAAAGGGGAAAAGAGTGCGGCCATGTTATTCCTTGTGCTGTTCGACACGCGATTGCGCAAGTTCACGGATATGCGCACGGCGGATTTCGATGTCGGTTGCTTCATTTGGCGCTACTGATTCGGTGTTGCCGGATTTGGCGGCCTGTGCAGCCCTTTCCTTGGCAGCCAGCTTCTCACCTTTTTCATGCTTTTCGCGCTCGATACGATAGAGATGAAACTCGTGGCGCGCGCGCGCGCTGTCGGCGGTTTGTTTTTCCCGTTCGCGCGCGTGGATCTCGCTCTTGGCGAAACGGTAGTACTGCACCAGCGGGATGTGGCTGGGACAGACATAGCTGCATGCACCGCACTCGATGCAGTCGAACAGGCTGTATGCCTGCGCCTTGCCGAATTCCCTGGCTTGGGCGAACCAGTACAGATCCTGCGGCTGCAAATCTGCCGGGCACACTTCGACGCAGCGTGTGCAACGGATGCACGGCAGGGCAGGTGGGGGCAGCGGAAATAACTTGTCCGATGCGGCGATGACGCAGTTGGTGGCTTTCACCACCGGGACGTACGCGGTGGGCAACGGCATGCCCATCATCGGGCCGCCCATGATGTAGCCATTACTGTCTGGCAGAGCCTCGCTCTGCGCCACCAGTTCATCGATAGGCGTGCCGATCAGCGCTTCGTAATTTCGAGCCTGGCGGACATTGCCGGTCACGGTGACAACGCGTGACAGCAGCGGCTCGCCGTGCGCGAGGGCACGATAAACACTGTAGGCTGTTGCGACATTAAAGCATTGCACACCGATGTCGGTGGGCAATTTTCCGGAGGGGACTTCCAGTCCGGTGAGCACGCGTATCAGTTGTTTTGCGCTGCCGCCCGGATAGATGGTTGGTATCGTGACGACTTCAAATGGCATGCCGCTATCCGTCACTGCCTGCTGCATCGCGGCGATGGCTTCGGGTTTGTTGTCCTCGATGCCGATCAGCACCTCCCCGGCATCCACGATGAAGCGCAGCATATCCGCGCCCTTCACGATCTCTGCCGCACGTTCGCGCATCAGCATATCGTCGCAGGTGATATAGGGTTCGCATTCCGCAGCATTCAGGATCAAGGTTCTAACCTTCTGGCTGCCGATGCGCAGCTTGATGTCGCTGGGAAATGTCGCGCCCCCGAGTCCCACCACGCCCGCCATGCGTAGCAGTTGCTGCAATTCGATTGCACTGTGGTTGCGGTAATCAGCCGCCTTGAGTTCGCACCATTGATCCTTGCCGTCCGGGATCAGCGTGGCGCACAAATTAGGCAATCCAGATGGATGGGCGACCGGATGCAGGTCAATGGCGGCTATAGTCCCCGAAGTAGGGGCATGTACCGCGCTGGAAATGAAGCCATCCGGCAAGCCGATGAGCTGGCCCTTCAGTACATGGTCTCCGACCCGCACGATTGGTTTTGCGGCCTCGCCGGCGTGCTGGTGGAAAGGGACGATCAGCTTGCGGGGTAGCGGCGCCGGCGCGATATCCAGCTGCGTGGATTGCATCTTGTTACTGGGCGGATGGATGCCGCCGTGGAAATGATGCAGAGCTCTCATTCTGGGGCTCGGCCGTAAGCTTCTTGGCGCGTTGCGGTCAGCTCGTACACAGGATACTTCCACTTCCAGGTGGTGATCTTTTCCTCGATGGGTACCATGCTGATGCAATCCACCGGACAGGGCGCGACGCACAACTCGCAGCCGGTGCATTCCGACGCGACGATGGTGTGCATCTGTTTGGCGGCGCCGGCAATGGCGTCCACCGGACAGGCCTGGATGCACAGGGTGCAGCCGATGCAGGTACTCTCGTCGATAAAGGCGACCGACTTGGGTTTGGGGGCATTGGTATCGCCGCCAAACGGTTTGAAATCCACGCCGAGCAGGTCGGCCAGTTTCCGGATGCCTTCCTCACCGCCCGGGGGGCAACGGTTGATGTCGGCTTCCCCGGCCGCGATGGCTGTTGCATAAGGCTTGCAGCCCGGAAAGCTGCATTGTCCGCATTGCGTCTGTGGCAGTATCGCGTCGATCTTGTCTACCAGCGGATTGCCCTCGGTGCGGAATTTGATCGCGGCAAACCCCAGCACCGCGCCGAGCACGATCGCGATGGCTGCCATCACCAGCAGCGCGTTTAACATTTTGAGCTCAACATTATTTTATCAGCCCCGAGAATCCCATGAACGACAGGCTCATCAGCCCCGCCGTGATCATCGCGATCGCCGAGCCTTTGAAGATCGCCGGTACGTCCGCGCCTTCCATGCGTTCGCGCATCGCGGCGAACAGCACCATCACCAGCGTAAAGCCCAGCGCGCCACCCATGCCAAAAAGGATGGATTCCATGAAGTTGTGTTTGGCCTGCACATTGAGCAGCGGGATGCCTAGCACCGCGCAATTCGTGGTGATCAGCGGCAGATAGATGCCCAGCACCTGATACAGCACCGGACTGGTCTTCTGGATCACCATTTCGGTGAACTGCACAATGCCGGCGATCACCACGATGAATGACAGCGTGGTCAGGTAGGACAGTTCCGGCCCCAGCAGATATTGGTTGATCAGATAGCTGGAACCCGAGGCCAGGGTCAGCACGAAGGTGGTTGCGGCACCCATGCCGATGGCGGCCTCCAGTTTTTTGGAGACCCCCATGAACGGGCACAGCCCGAGTATCTTGACCATCACGATGTTGTTCACAAACACCGCGCTGACCAGGATCAACAAATATTCAGTCATTAATTCCAAATCCGAATAGAAACGATACACCCGCAAGGGGCAGGCCGGTGGGTACCCGGCGTCAAAGCCGCCACCCTCCCGCACACTGCGTTGGCTTCGTCTTTGGCTCCTGATGACACAACTAGCCATTCGACTGGGCTATCAAAATACGATAGCCGAGTCGCTGGTTATAGCCGCACTATGTGTGCTGTCTTCGTTGCCTTATCCATGCCGCCTCGTTCTCCTTCCTATTAGAAATTTGAATAAGGCCACGCCTTTAAAATCAGGCGCGGATTATCCCTTGATTCATATAGTGCTTCAACCGCGTTAGCGGTATATGTATATTCCAATTGGTTATCGTATTGCAGTACAGCACTCGTTTACCAGTGCCGGCCCGCGGTAGATTAGCCCGCTGTAAACTTGTACCAATGCTGCGCCAGCGTTGATCTTTTCCGCCGCATCTGAACCGCTCAAGATGCCGCCCACGCCGATAATGGGCAGCGCACCTTGCAGCTCGGCGGCAAGTTGACGAATCACGGCGGTGGATTTTTTGCGCACTGGCGCGCCGCTCAGGCCACCAGTTTCAGTGCCATGCGGCAGATGTTCCACCCCTACGCGCGACAGGGTGGTGTTGGTAGCGACTACGCCGTCGATGCGATGTTTGCTGAGTAGTCCAGCAATTTTCTTGATCTGTTCTTCATCCGGGTCGGGGGCGATTTTCACCGTCAACGGGACGTAATGACCATGCTGGTTGGCAAGTTTCAGTTGCTCGGCTTTCAGTTGCGCGAGCAAACTATCAAGCTCGTCGCCGTCCTGTAATTGGCGCAAATTTTTGGTGTTGGGCGAGGAGATGTTGATGGTGACGTAGCAGGCATGTGCATACACCTTGCGCAGGCAGGTCAGATAATCTTCGGCTGCTTTCTCGATGGGAGTCGCGGCATTCTTGCCGATGTTGATCCCGAGGACGCCTTGGTATTTTGCCCGTTTCACGTTTTCGATCAGCTTGTCCACGCCGTCGTTGTTGAAGCCCATGCGGTTGATGATGGCGTTGGCTTGCGGTAGGCGGAACAGGCGCGGCCTAGGATTGCCGGGCTGGGGTAACGGTGTGACGGTGCCGATTTCGATAAAGCCAAATCCCAGCGCCGCCAATCCATCTATGTAATCACCGTTCTTGTCGAGTCCGGCGGCAAGGCCGACCGGATTGGGAAATGTTATTCCCATCACACTGCGCGGGTTGTTGGCAGGGCGCGGTGCCAAGAGATTGCTCAAGCCCAGGGCATGAAGGGTACGCAGACTTAAGAGAGTAAGGTGATGTGCAGCTTCTGCATCAAGCGCGAACAGGGCGGGACGGACTAATGAATACATAGGTAGCTTTAGCAGACTTTTGTCAGCATGAAGAACAACATGGAAAACACAACGCTGCCTAAGTGCGTATTCACGGAATTTTTCCTTCAGCTGAATTCATAATCGGCGACTTGGTTATCGTTTTGATGACAGGTTTTTCGATTGTGCTCCAGATGCCATTTACCAATCCCTGCGCGGGCTGGTATTGCGTTTTGTAAGCCATTTTCCGGCTATGCTCGATCCAGTAACCAAGGTAGACAAAATCCAGATCGAGTTTGCGACACAACTCAATCTGCCACAACACGCTGTAAACTCCAAAGCGCGCATGCGGCACGTCAGGTTCATAGAAGGTATATACCGAGGATATTCCATCGCTAAGGAGATCGATCACACTGACCATGCGCAGCACATCCTGATCGCGAAATTCCAACAGCAGTGAGTCGACATGACTTTGCAGCAGGAAATTCTGAAATGACTCGTGGTCGTCATTATCCATGCCGCCGTCTTTATGGCGTGCGTGCTGATAACGTTGATACAGGTCGTAATGCTCAGCGTTATCCTGCAACGGGTGCAGCGTGGCCTCGAGGTTTGCGTGCTGCTTCCATGCGCGCCGCTGAGAACGATTCGCGCTGAACTGTTTTGCTAACACGCGCAACAGCACACAGGCGTTACAACCATCGCAGCGTGGACGATAAGTGTAGGTTCCGCTACGCCGAAAACCATGCCGCACCAATTCAGAATACATCCCTGTATCGATCAGGAAGGAGGGAATGGCAACCTGGGAGCGCGCCTGCAAATCGGGCAGGTAGCTGCATGAGTAAGGTGCGGTCAGATAAAAATGCAGCGCAGAAAGAGGGATGTCGTTAAGCAGGCTCATGTAAAAGGACCAGAGTCGAAATTCCAGTTAGTTACCGGCGAACAGTGTACCAATTTATGCAACCGCGCGATAAATTCACTACGCGGAATTTCGCGAGCGCCGAGTGTGGAGAGGTGCGGCGTATTCATCTGGCAATCAATCATGCCGAACTGCCAGCGATCGAGCTGTCTGGCGAGATGAGCCAGCGCGATTTTTGAAGCGTTGCTGACCACGCTGAACATGGACTCGCCGTAGAACATGCGACCGATGCTGACACCATACAAACCACCCACCAATTCCAATCCTATTTCATCGGTGAAGCCATGCTGGCTTCCTTGTTCGCTTATAGTTGAAAAAATAGCGCTGCCCGCGTCGATTTCTCGTTGCTGCCTTATTTGACCTTCAAAATTGAATTGGAATAATTCTTTATTCGCCCACACTTCCACCGAATGCGCGTAACCCAGATGATGCAGCGCACAATATGCCGTGATCATGTCCTCGCCTATCCAGGTGCCATGATGGGTGTCCGGGTATTTGGTGCGCGGTGCTGCACAGGCACGCATCACGTGTTCGAAAGCACTATTTAAGCGTACCTCATAAGTGCTGTTGCGCAACACTTTTGCCAATGAGCGCGAGGGTTTGAATTGACTCGGGATTAATACCATGCGTGGATCAGGACTCCACCACAGAATGGGTTCACCGTGATTGAACCAAGGGAAGATTCCGTTGCGATAGGCATTCAACAAACGGGCTACGGACAGGTCACCACCCGCAGCAAGCAAGCCATTCGGCGAGCGCAATGCTAGTCCGATGGGTGGAAATGAGTCGTTATCAGTTAACCACGGGATCAAGTAAGTCCTTTTTTGCTTCTGTTCATTGGGTCAATTTGTGGTTATATTGTCCTTGTTAGTTGCACTCAAAAGTAATGTCATCAAGGGAGATAGCAGATGTTATCGAAGGTCTTTGGCAAGAAATCCGACCATCCCATGGCGGATATCAAAGCTGCGCAAGCATTGTTGGAAGGCTTGCTGAAAAACGATGTGCACAAGTTGCTCATGGATCTGTCCGAGTGGATAGAGTCAGTTTCGGAGAACACCGATTTCAAGCTGGATCACCAAATTGCCGTGTTGTGCCTTCTTGATGAAACTGCCCAGCCATATCTTCGAAAATTGGTACGCGAGTATTTTAGCCCAAAAGAACCGAGCAAATTCCAGGAAAATCGCCTGTGGATGTGTTTAGAAAATTATTCGCGACATACCGCAGGCGGCTATTACAAGGTTTTTAATCGTTATTGCAACGCAGAAAAAAGCAGTAGTGCCCTCAAAGCGCAGTTGCCTCTACTAGTAGTGCGTACGGTGAATGCCATGATCGGACAACTAAAATTCGTTTGTGTCCGCTATAACCAGGTTAACGATGCTAATTGGGTAAATTTTGCGCAGATATACAATTTTGCTGAACTTCAACAATGCCTGGACACACCGGTAAGCCTGTACCCGGGTTTGGTTGGCAATACCACGGTGAAAAGTGAGGTGGGACATTTGCTGGGATGGTTCGGCTGTGGATTGAACACGTTGAAGCCGCTGCTTATGCATCTGACCGAGCGCATCGTGGCACAATATTCAACGGATATAGACATGTACGCTCAGCACGGCGACCACGATCTGTTCAGTTTTAATCTGAACCGGCCGGCCGCTCCGATGCGGGCCAAGTTGGATGCCACTACTTATTCATCAGTGCGCTATATCAGTATGGCCAGGATGCGACCTAAACTTGAATCCCTGATCAAAACGTTGGCAAAAGAAATCATTCCGGGTGACCTCACGCTGAGCGGTGCCTACCCTGCGGAAATGGTGCGTGAAGCCGCGCAGCATCTGTTGAATTATATGGTTGCCCCACCGTTGCGGCAAGGTGTGCGACGCAGCGTCAAGCTGAATTTGAATGTGGTGCAAGGCTTTGACGACACAGTAGAACGTACCAATGCCGGGTTGAATTTCGGAGAGGAAAAGCCAGCGCAGTGGGACGTGGAGAATATCAGTACCAATGGATTCTGTACCGTATTGCCTGTGCAGGGTAACGGTGAGATACGCGTCGGCAGCTTGCTGGGCGTGCAACCAACCGGCGGCAAAAATTGGGGTGTAGCAGTGGTGCGACGCATGATGCACGATGACAACCATATGTTACATGTGGGTGCAGAGATGCTGACAAATCAGATAACTGCCGTAGCTCTGGTGCAGAGTGGAGAAGGAGGGGGCGCGTTTGACGAAGGGCAAACCGCATTTTGGCTACACGAAAAATCGAGCGAATTTGCTGCTGAAGCCAGATTACTAATGAAGGCAGATAGTTTTTCCGGCCAACTCAGCTTGTTAACTGAGATGGAAGGGAATGACTATCTGCTGATACCCATCGGACTGCTGGAAAAATATTCCGATTGCGATCTGGTGAAATTTCGTCTCATTAAGCAAGAAACTGGTTCTGAAGAAAGGTACTAAGCTCAGGCAGAGGCTTATTTTTTTGCCGCTCCATATTCAATTAACCGCACGGACAGCCACATTTTAATGTCGTGCAGCTCTTGTTCGCACACCGAGTGTGGCATGGTGTACTCGTGCCACGCTACCGCGTAGCCCAATTTAATCAGTGTGTCTCTTGAGGCGGTGCCCAAATCATAAGGCACGACCGGGTCACTACGTCCGTGAGCCATAAAAATGGGCGTGCTCTTCGTGACGATATGCGCTTCGTTAGCGGTAAGGTCAGCCAAAGGCAGATAGGTGGAAAGCGCCAACACCCCGCCCAGCGGGACGGTCTGACGCAAAGCGGTGTGCAGTGCGATGGCGCCACCTTGAGAAAATCCGGCCAGAAAAATGTGATCTGGCGCGATACCGCGCGCCACTTCCTGCGCGATCAATGCTTCGATGGCGGCCTGAGAGGCGCGTATCCCCGCTTCATCCGGGTGCCCGGCCAAGAGTCCTTCGGACTGTTGCGCATCGACAGCAGGATGGGCGATGTCATACCAGGCGCGCATTACTATTCCACCGTTGATGGTGACTGGACGTTGGGGGGCATGCGGGAAAATATAGCGCACCGCAACGGGCAAATTCAGTTCCTTGACGATGGGCACGAAATCCTGACCATCAGCACCCAGACCATGCAGCCAGATGATGCTGTGGTGTGGTTGTTTGCCGTATTCAAGCGTAATGTGAGGGAGGATAGCGCTCATTACTTTTGCCATGCAGATCCTCGTTATGTGGGATCGGGAATAATCTCACGTAGCACCTGAAATATCTCGCGGAAATTCTTGGGAGGCTTCCCCGCCTCCATTTCCTTTTGTGCGTTGCGTATCAGCGTGCGTAAGCGTTGCGCATCGGCTTCTGGATGCGCGGCGAGCAGTTCGGTCAACGCGTTGTCGCTCTCCAGCAGCCGGTCACGCCAGCGCTCCAGTTGGTGCATGTAGGAGATATGCTGCTGCGAACCGCCTTTCCATATATCCAACTTGGCAAGAATAGGGGCGGTGTCCACCTCGCGCATTAGTTTGCCGATGTACTGCATCTGGCGGCGCTGTGCGCCGAACTTGTTAATGTTCTTCATTTCGCGGATCGCATCGCGCAGGTTTTCGGGCAGATCGAGCTGCGCGAGTTGATCCTTGCCAAGCTCGGTCAGCTCTACCCCGAGGTCGCGCAGTTCGTGCATCTGCTTCTTGATCTTGGTTTTGCTCGGCGGCAGTATTTCTTCGTCTTCGGAAACAGCGGGCTGATTGCGCAGGCCACGGCCTTTCCTGGTGTTGCTGTCCGGGTTGCGTACGGGCCGGATGACTTCAACTTCGCCGTCATCATGTTCATCTACATCATCTCCCAGATAAATATGTAGTGGCTCGTTATTGTCGTGGCCTTTGTGGTTTTTATTGTGTGGATTCATGACAGTTTATGTTTCTGGTCTTAATGGGCGGGTGTGATGCTGCTATGATACTGCCTTTCATCATTCGGGTGCCCGACCAACAGGTCTTCGGTTCCCCCGCTTTAGTTATGAGCAAACCAGTGTCATCTCCTGCACGATCTGTCGTCCCTAATCAGAACAGATTTTCGCACCCAGCCGATGTGTTGCTTAACATTGCGCAAGACATGCTGGCATACGCCAAGCAACGCGGTGCATCAGCCGCCTCCGTGGAAGTGTCGGAAGGCTTCGGGCAGGGTGTCACGGTGCGTCACGGCGAGGTCGAAACCATCGAATACAACCGTGACAAGGGACTGGGCATCACCACCTACATCGGCCAGCAGCGCGGCAATGCCAGCACCTCCGATTTTTCGCCGCAGGCGGTGCGCGATACCGTGGACGCGGCGCTGTCGATCGCGCGCTATACCGCCAAAGATGATTGCTCCGGCCTGCCCGATACCGACATGCTGGCACGCGATTGTCCCGATCTGGATCTGTATCACCCGTGGGATTTGCCGGTGGATGACGCGATAGCACTGGCCAGGGAATGTGAACAGTCTGCATTGGATGCGGACAAGCGCATCAACAATTCGGAAGGCGCGACGGTGAACCTGCACGAGGCGCAGTTTGTGCATGCCAACAGTCTGGGCTTTATCGGCGGATATCCTACTTCACGCCACAGTGTCAGTTGTGCGGTGATCGGCGGCAAGGATGATGCGATGGAGCGCGACTACTGGTACAGCGTGGCGCGCGATGCCAAAGAGATCGTCGAGGTGCGCCAGATCGGGCGCATCGCGGCGGAGCGCACGGTGCGCCGTTTGAACGCGCGCCAGCTCGAAACCATGCAAGTGCCGGTGCTGTTCGAGGCGCCGATCGCATCCAGCCTGCTGGGGCATTTCGTCGGCGCGGTGAGCGGTGGCAGCCTGTATCGCAAGTCCTCGTTCCTGCTCGACCAGCTCGATAAACAGATATTTTCACCGCACATCCACATCGAAGACGCGCCGGACATCCGCAAAGGCCTGGGTTCCAGCCCGTTCGATGACGAGGGCGTGCGGGTGCAACGGAGAACTATCGTCGAAAATGGCGTGCTGCGCGGATACTTCCTCGGCAGCTATTCGGCACGCAAACTAGGCATGCGCACCACCGGAAATGCGGGCGGCAACCACAATCTGATCTTGAAGTTGGCAGGCGGTAAATCCGCAGCGCCGGATTGTGCCGGGCTGCTGAAACAGATGGGACGTGGTTTGCTGGTCACGGAATTGCTGGGACATGGCATCAACCCGGTGACCGGCGATTATTCGCGCGGCGCGGCGGGCTTCTGGGTGGAGCACGGCGAGATCCAGTTTCCGGTGCAGGAGATCACCATCGCGGGAAATCTGAAAGATATGTTCCTCAACATCGTCGCGGTAGGCAACGATGTGCTGGTGCAAGGCTCGCGCCAGTGCGGCTCGATATTGGTTGAGGGGATGACGGTGGCGGGACGGTAGATTTGGAGTGCGGTGACGTGTCACCGCGAAAAAAGCTTTGCCGCAGGGCGCATACGCGTAGCGGTTCCTCTGGATGGTTTTCGGGTGTTATCATGAACGCATGGCACCTACCATTTTCCGCGCACACGGGTTTCGCTTCTTTTTCTTCTCTCGTGAAGAGCCTCGCCTGCATGTGCATGTCAATCATGCGGAGGGAGAAGCCAAGTTCTGGCTGGAGCCACAGATCGTGCTTGCGCAGAACATCGGTCTGAGCGGAAAGGCATTGAAACAAGCACAAGCGCTTATTGAGGAGCACGAACATGACATACGCACAGCTTGGCAGCAACACTTCGGAAGCTGAAGTAACCAATGTCTCACGGCAAGGGTTCTGGCTCCTGCTCGGAGATGAGGAGTTGTTTGTTGCATTCAAGGATTTTCCCTGGTTTGCGGAAGCACCGATCGGCAAGTTGATGCACGTTGAATTACCACAACCCCATCATTTGTACTGGCCCGAGCTGGATGTGGATTTGGCGGTTGAGTCCATCCGGCATCCGGGGGCGTTTCCGCTGGTTGCACGATGCTGATATTTTTTGCTTCGCGAGAAGTGAATCAAAAACAAAACCGCCGGGGTTGCCCGGCAGCAAGTCACTTTTCTTGTCTTGCCAAGAAAAGTAACCAAAAGAAATCGCCCCCGGTTTGCCGCCCCTGCGGGGTACCCTCGATCAGCCGCAAGCAAGCGGGGCTGCGCAACTCGACCTGGCGGGGCGCACACCCCGCGCCCCACTGCGGGACTCGAACAGTGCTCGCCTAAACCTCCGCTCACTTGCGGCTGATCGAGGCGGCGCACAGGGGATGAAAAGCCAAGACCCAAAATCGTTAAGTCGTAGGTTGGGCAACAAGTTGCCCACCAACTATTGAACTGCTACATGGGCAAAAGTGCCCACCCTACCGGACTTCCCGATCGAATCACGGAGCACCGTTGGGAGCGGTTACCGGCGGAGCGTGGAGTGCAGTTAGCATCTGGTTAAGGCGCGTTCGAACCTTCTCGACCAACTTTCCGTGTGCATCGAGTTGCTGTGCCTCTGCCAGCGGCCACGCGTACTCGCAAAATAGGCCGGGGCGAGGATGAGCCTTCTGGCGCTGGCTGCGGGTAAACTCTGCATCGAAAGCCTCCTTCCCGACAGCCTCGACGATATGGTCGGATTGGAGCTTAGCCCAGTAAGTCTCCCATTCCGGGCGACGAAGTTCCCGCGTTGCGCTAATCTCGTTGACCCAGTAGGCGCAATATTTTTCAACAGTCAGCGACGTTTTCGACCATGCATAGCCTGATGCCGTGAAGCCCCAGTGAAAGTTCGGCTCCACGCGCCAGCCGTCGGATTGGAGTGCGAGAACCTCATCGACTGCTGAGGGGTCACCATAGAACGCACGTGACTGTCCTAACGTGTCTGCGGGATACATACGAAGGCACACCGCAGAGTTGTCATTTGCAATTCCGAGCCATGCCATGGCGATCATGGGGGTTCCAGCAAGGTCGCGCCACCCTAAAGCCTTACCCGTGTCGGTGCCGACTACCTCGCCTTGAATGGTGTGAAGACGGCGTTCTACACGGAAGCGCTGGTCACCGCACCGCGCCAATGTCGAGTATGGACCGATGCGTGGAAAGTACTTTTCGACTAGGTCAAAAAAATCACTGATCAGCAAACGTTCGGCACCAGACACGAGGTCGCGCTCGACTAGATCAGACAGCGCCCCGAGAAGCTGTTGCCACGTCACAGAGCGGGGTTTTTCCTCGAAAACGACCGGCGAACCATGGAGGTTGATCTGGTGGGGTTGTTCGGTCACTCCCCCCCACGCGACCTTGTTTTCAATCACGACGACAAGGTCGTTGCCATAGGTGACGATTCCATCAAGAACTTGCTGACGATCTGAAGGCTCGATTGGTGTGCTGACCAGCGCGGCATCCGGCGCAAGCCAGACGCTAATACCGTGTACCGCCTCGCCCTCGGGCACTTCGCTATCGGTGCCAAGAACACGCTGACGCTGGGTTGCGAACTCCGCTTTCGATAATTCGTGCAGGTGCTGTTCAGGTGCGACCAGACGGAGCCACGCCTGATGCGCCATGGGGCTATAGCGCAGCACAACGAGTAGCGCCCGTGTCAACTGGTTCTCATGCCACGCAGCGGCTTTCTCATACGGGACAAAAAAATTCAGGTGGTTATCCATCTTTAACCTAACGAGACCGCCCCAGTTTGAGTAGCACAAAAAATGAAATATATCCGGAGTTGAATTGTATTGCCTATTTACCTCAGGATGGTGGGCAACTTGTTGCCCACCAGCTTTTTTGTTTTTTTGGTTTAGGGTTTCCGTTTTTCATCCCCTGTGCGCCGCCGAGTAGCGGAGGCTGGTCAGGGGATGTCGGCGAGGACTGTTTGAGCACGCAGTGCGAGTTCCGCAGCCGCCTGACCAGTCGAGCAACGCAGAGTACCCCGCAGGGGCGGCAAACCGGGGTCGCCTTCTTTTTGGTTACTTTTTCTTTGGCGAAGCAAGAAAAAGTGACTAGCTGCCGGGCTACCCCCGGCGA
>JBAQWL010000314.1:0-12879 GCA_049298895.1 Gallionella sp. | reverse complement strand
GGTCTGGACGGCAGGGTCGCGCGTTGGACGCATACGCAAAGTCCTTTCGGCGCCGAGTTGGACAGTCTTTCCGACATGGTGTCTTTCGGGGCCGCGCCCGCGCTGGTGCTCTATGAATATGCCTTGCGCGGGATGGGCAGATTGGGTTGGGTGGCGGCCTTCGTTTATTGTGCTTGCGCTGCGCTGCGCCTGGCGCGCTTCAACACCAATATCGACATGGTCGATAAACGCTATTTTCAGGGTTTGCCCAGCCCTGCTGCTGCTGCGTTGGTGGCTGGATACGTCTGGGTAATGCTGGATTACGGCTTCAATGGTAGTGAACTACGCTGGTACGCGGCGGCACTGACCGTGTTTGCTGGATTGAGCATGGTCAGCAATCTGCCTTACTACAGTTTCAAAGACCTGAACATGCGCAAGAGCGTGCCATTTGTGGTGATCGTCCTGGTTGCACTATTCTTTATCCTGATTTCCAGTTATCCGCCGGGCGTGTTGTTTGCTTTGTTCCTCGGCTATGCCTTGTCCGGCTACATGCTGTGGGTAATACGGAGAAGCAAAAAAAAACAGCCCATTGCGTGAGACGGTAAAACTGGTTATATTTCTTTATATGCACTTCTCTACCCTCATCGCGACACTTCATTCCACGTTCAGCCTGCTGGCTGCGCTACTGCTGCGTAGCGCGCGCTAATCACACTCCTACAAGTTTGAAACAAGCGCGGCTACCATATCGGTTCCGCAGGTTTAACCTATTTCATTGGGGTTCAGCATGAAAAGAAAATTGATAATTTTTGACACGACCTTGCGCGATGGCGAGCAAAGCCCCGGCGCGGCCATGACCAGGGACAAAAAGGTACGTATTGCCCGCCAATTGGAAAAGCTGGGTGTGGATGTCATTGAGGCCGGGTTTGCCGCAGCCAGTCCGGGTGATTTCGAGGCGGTACGGGCAGTGGCCGAAACCGTCAAGGATTCCACGGTGTGCTCGTTGGCACGCGCGATAGAGAATGACGTGCGCCGCGCCGGCGAAGCCATCCGGCCAGCCAGGTCGGGCCGCATCCATACCTTTATCGCCACCAGCCCTATCCATATGCAGCACAAGCTGCGCATGACTCCCGATCAGGTGGTCGAGCGCGCGGTCAGTGCGGTGAAATGGGCGCTTGAATACACCGACGATGTGGAGTTTTCCGCCGAGGATGCGGTGCGCTCGGACATGGATTTTTTGGTGCGCGTATTCGATGCGGCGGTGCAGGCCGGCGCCAAGACGCTGAATGTGCCCGACACAGTGGGTTATTCTATCCCGGCACAATGGGGCGAGCGCATCAAGCAATTGATCGCGCGCGTGCAGAATGCCGAGAAGGTGATCTGGTCTACCCACTGCCACAACGACCTGGGTCTGGCCGTTGCCAACTCATTGGCCGCCGTGATGAATGGTGTGCGCCAAGTAGAATGTACCATCAACGGGCTGGGCGAAAGGGCCGGGAATGCCTCGCTGGAGGAGATCGTGATGGCGGTGAAAACGCGCCGCGATGTGTTTAATCTGGACACGCGCATCGATACCACGCAAATCGTACCCACCTCCAAGCTGGTTTCAAGCATCACCGGCTACCCGGTGCAGCCAAACAAGGCGATCGTTGGGGCTAATGCGTTCGCGCACGAATCCGGCATTCATCAGGATGGCGTGATCAAGCACAGAGCAACTTACGAAATCATGCGTGCCGAGGATGTGGGCTGGAATGCCAACAAGTTGTCCTTGGGCAAGCTTTCCGGGCGCAATGCATTACGTCAACGCTTTGCAGCGTTGAACATCGAATTTGTCTCGGATGATATGTTCAATGCCGCTTTCGAACGCTTCAAGGAGCTGGCTGATCGCAAGCATGAAATTTTCGATGAGGACTTGCAAGCCCTAGTCAGCGAAGAGGCCGTGGCACAGGTCAGCGAATATTATCGCCTGGTGGCGATGGGCGCGCATTCCGAGACCGGGGTGCTGCCAGTGGCACGCGTGGTGATGAGTATAGACGGTAGGGAGCAGCAAGCAGATGCTCAAGGGGGCGGACCGGTGGATGCGACCTTTAAGGCAATCGAGAAGATCGCCAAAAGCGGTACTCAGTTGCAGCTGTATTCGGTCAACAACATCACCAGCGGCACTGATGCACAGGGTGAAGTGACGGTGCGGCTGTCTAAAGGCGGACGTATCGTGAACGGTCAGGGAGCGGATACCGATATCGTTATCGCTTCTGCCAAGGCTTACCTGAATGCATTGAACAAATTGCACAGCAAGCTGGAGCGCGCCCATCCTCAGGTGTGAACTGCCATCAAGTCCTCTGTCAGATGTTCGGCGCACCAGCGTGTACCGTTCGTCGGTTGGTCGATGGACACGGCGGCGGCAATTACGCTAAGCTGGTTCCAGTAATACCTGAGTTGCACATCAATTAATTACCAATCACAGAAAGGCTAACCATTATGAAAAAGAGTTTGTCGTTGTTATGTGTGTTGAGCTGTTTTGCTCAACCCGTTTGGGCAGCAAACATCACTACCTTGGGTAATTTGGCTCAGTCTGAATTCAAATTGTTCTCCGAAGACTTGGGCGCAGCACTGAGTTATAAGGCCGTCACTCCGGCAGAACCGCTGGGTGTGACCGGGTTTGATCTGGGACTGGAAGTGACCGCTACGGAAATGAAGAACTCATCACTTTGGATTCAGGCCGCGGGCAGTACACGGAGCACCTTACCGGTACCAAAATTACACCTCCACAAAGGGTTGCCCCTTAACTTCGATGTAGGCGTTTTTTATTCCAGCGTACCGAGCACTAATATCAAACTGTATGGGGGGGAATTGCGCTATGCAATACTCGAGGGTGGCGTGGCTGAACCTGCAGTGGCCATTCGCGGTTCGTTGACTAAACTGACTGGGGTGGATCAACTCTCATTTAATACCAAAGGCATGGATGTGTCCATTTCAAAGGGCTTTGCGATGTTCACGCCTTACGCTGGCGTTGGCACTGTCTGGGTAGAGAGTACTCCAAATGCGATAATAGTATTAACTAAAGAAACTTTCCGGCAAAGCAAGATATTTGCAGGCGGAAATGTTAATTTTGGGCTGATCAATCTAGCTCTGGAGTATGATAAAACCGGTTCTGCTGCCTCCTACAGCGCCAAACTGGGATTCCGTTTCTAAGCCGTTGCTGGCTCTACTAAGACATCTAGGTTTGGCGTACTCAGCAGCTGTTCAGTAATGTGATGAGCAGTTGCTAGGCTGATGGAAGATGGCGCCAGGGAGCCAGCTCTTTTTACTTTTTTGCTATGCGCCTGTGTACCTCAAGCGCGGCTTCACTCTAATATTCTATCTAGTAATTTGGCTTGGTCGTACGGCACTGTCGCAGTGGCAGTGGCTATGGTCTGATTTCCAGACGCGTCAGTAGCCGAATAGATCACTGTGTATATCCGGTCAAATGTACTGTTGTGATGGGCGCGGAGTTTGATGTATCTGTCATCAATGTCAAAACTTGCATCGCGGATATCGCCTGGTTCCAGCGGCTCGTTGGCGGCGATAGATTCTAGTTTGATTTCAGGCAAGTGGTCGTAGTCATCCTTGATCGTGAATATGGCGTTGACCGGCATGAGCTTGCCTTCTGGTGAGTTGAGCGTACTCGGGTTCAGACTCACTGATAGTCTGGGCGGAGTGGTGTCCAGTTGTTCGAGGGGAACGGTGAGAGTGGCCGGATCTCGGTTGGTAAAATGAATCAGTGCATGGCCAGTTAGATAATTTGTATCAGGCTGATCCAGAGAAACACTCATTTTGGCCATGGTTTGACCAGCAGATAGGACGGGAGATCTGCTGTTGATGGTTTCCCAAAGAATGGCGTGCGTTCCAACTATTTCCTGACCACTCACAGAAACGCGCCAGCCTGACGGTGATTGGGAACTAGCAGCGGGGATGCCCAGTTTGTTGTGCCAGCCAGAAGGCAGCTCAAGCAGTTCCCAGCTATCGTTGTTGGGATCCTCGTCGTTCTTGTTGTCGTACCCGACCATAACCGCATCGATGGTGTGCGGGAGATTGTTGATCACACGGTAGTGGTACACGATTTTGCTGCCCTGGTGCCTGGCATACACGCCCACTCTAACACTGGGGGGAGGCGAATCCTCTTCTGCCATGGTGTCGGAAGCATAGGTCAGCCAGGTCAAACTTGCTAAATTGAGAATTAAAATCGCCCAGCCTGATTTCATGAAACTGCCTTTCTGTAATGATGGAGCAGTTATTGTCTGAATTTCTGATGGCACTGCACACAATAGCTTATCGTCTTGCTCAAAGCCCGCAATGATTTTTTCAAGTCTTTTGTTTTAAGTATATTCGCTAACTCATCAGCGCTGGTGTGTGCGGCAAACCCCAGTTTTTTGAATTCCTCATTGTTGGATGCCGCGTAAATTTTCTTCAAATCTTCAGGCATTCCCAACTTGGTGCGGGCAATGTTTGCAGCCTTTTCAAATCTTTCATCTGCAAGCAGGGCGATGATAGAGCGGGTCGCCATCATTTGCCCCCGCATATTGGAAAGCAGGCGATGTTTTATCCTTGGGGACAGGTCGAGAGATGCTCTGTTGTCGAATATGTCATGCGCCGTCAGATCAGTGACGCCACTTTCTTCTGCTATGCAGGCCATGGATAATGATAAAAGTATCAGCATCACGATTTTATTCATGGGTATGTCTCCTAAGTTTATTCCGCATAAGTATCAAATGAATCATTGGTGCAGCTTGCTATTGACCATCGAATAGTGCGAAGTGTTCCAGCATTCATCAGTCAGGTCAACCCGAGAAAGCCGCATCGTGACTTGGATGCCTAACTCGGCGCTATGGTGAGTGTGTCCAATAGCGACGATTCGCATTGCGATAAGAATTTATCTGCAAGCCCTGTGCATTCATCTCGACCAGAATTGCGCCGTCAGTATCGGAGCGTAACAGTTGCGCGCCGTTGTCGGCATAACGTTGCATAACTTCCTGCTTCGGATGGCCGTAGCGGTTGCGATAGCCAACAGTGAACACCGCGTATTCAGGAGACACAGCACTGACGAACTCAGCTGTTGATGAAGTCTTGCTGCCGTGGTGGGGTGCGACCAGTAGTGCGGCAGGCAATTTGTCGGCATGTTCCTTTAGCAACCGCAGTTCGGATTGCCGCTCGATATCTGCAGCCAACAAAATATGCTGATCGCCGATGCTGATGCGCAGCACGCAACCTAGATCGTTGTCATTACGAATACGCTTATCAATGCTATTACGAGCTGGATGCATGATCTCGAAATTTATACCGTCCCAAAGCCATGATTGTCCGTCCATGCAGCTTTGCTTATTGGCAGCTTGTTGCGCCATAACCTGCGTTATTTTCTGGCCTGGTCGAATGGCCAGTTGTTTTATCAATGGATGTCCGTCAGGCAGTGAAGACGATAACCAGCCAACCGGTATGGCCTGCATCACTGAGGCAGCTCCACCAGTGTGATCTATGTCGTCGTGTGTGAGTATCAATCCATCCAGCCGATTAATGCCCAATGCGCGTAGGGCAGGAATCAGGATGCGGTTGCCGCTGTCTGCGTCGTTACTGAAATCCGGCCCGGTGTCATAGAGTAGCGTGTGATACCGGGTTTGTGCGGCGACCGCAAGGCCTTGTCCGACATCGAAAATAATCAGGCGCAACGTGTCTGACGCGGGCGGTTCCGGTCTATTGAGGAACATCGGTAACAGCAGCAGAAAACCCAGCCAGCGTGCCGGAAAACCGCGCGGCAGCAGTATCAGTAATACGCCCAGCATGCCGACCACGACACTCCACGCGGGTGGGGCGTGCTGCGCCCACACCGCTAGAGGCAGGCCATTCAGCCATTCCAGAAAGCGCATTACGCCATCCATCACGAAGTGTGCAAGATGCAGCGGTACATCGATAGGTAATGCCGCGCTGAGCAGCGTGAGTGGCACTACAATCAGGCTGACCAGTGGGATGGTCAACGCGTTGGCGATGGGTGAGACCAGCGAAACCTGCTGGAACAGGCCTAACAGCAGTGGCACCAGTCCTATGGTCATCGCCCATTGAACATGGGCGTATTCAGCTAGGATATGGCTGCCACCGATGCGATATGCGGAGACGTACAAGATAAGTGCCACTGCGCAGAACGATAGCCAGAAACCGGGCGAGATCACCGCCCAGGGATCCGGTATCAGCACTCCTAGCAAGGCGAGGCTGAGAATTTGTGGCAATGAAAAATTACGGTTAAGCCACAGTGCAGCGGCAACTGCGGCTACCATATACACGGTGCGTTGTGCAGGCACGGCAAAACCGGACAGCAGCGCGTAGCTCAGTGCCACCAGTAGTGCGACCAATGCGGCGGCCTTGCGCGCTGGCAACAGCAAAATAAGCCGCACGCTGCGCCGCCACAGCCAATAGGTGAGGGCGAAACTCAAGCTGGCGAGCATGGTGATATGTAAACCTGAAATGCTCATCAGGTGGTTCACGCCGGTGCGTGTGAACACCTGCCACTGCACCGAGGGGATGCTGCTCTGGTCACCGATTGCCAGCGCGCTCAACACTCCGATGTAAGGTGCTGAGCCGAGTGCGACGCTGAATTTATCACGCACTGCTTCACGCCATGTTTCGATGCGGTAGGTGAGTCCGTCGGCCAATGTATTGAGGCGAACGTTATTACCCTTGTTATGCACATAACCAACTGCACGGAGGTTGTTCTCCAGTGCCCACGCCTCAAAATCGAAGCCGTGCGGGTTGCTGCTGCCATGCGGCTGTTTGAGGCGCAGCGCAAGACGCCAGCGTTCCCCGGCTTTCACCGCAATGGGCACTGCCTTTCTGTCCGTATAAGTGCTGAGGTAGATTTGTTTTGGTACGCTTGCCTTGGGTGTGAGTACCTGTTCTACAGAGAAGCTGAAGCGCTGACCGTGTTCGTGGTTGCGCGGCAGTTCGGCAACCACACCGATTACATCAATGTCGCGCCCCTGCCATTCGTTTGGCAGACTGCTTGCAAGACGCTGCTCTGCCTGCCATGCAGCATGATAGAAGCCGAGGCCAAAGGCGAAAGTTGCTATCAGCCCTCCTTGCGCAATACGCAGCGACAGGTTGCGCGTCGGGATCAAAAGCGTCAGTGGTAAGCCGAGCAGTAACCATGCCCAAGTGAAATTCGGTAGCACAGCCTGCTGTTGCAATAGCCACACGCCTAGGGTGAAGCAGATGGTGAAGAGAGTCATGCGCACAGATTAGCGCACACGGATAGAATAAGGCTATGCGTAAATTATTCCGGAAATTCTTACCACATCACGAAACAGTGATAAACCAACGCTGGGTCAAGCCGTTTGGTAGCTGGTTGCGACACCCAAACTTATGGCATTTGCATCGCCGCTCAGCGGCGGGCGGTGTGGCGGTTGGGTTGTTCTGCGGTCTGATCCCCGGGCCGTTGCAGATGATTTCTGCCGCGCTTTTTGCGGTTTTGCTACGGTTTAATTTGCCAGTGGCGGTATTTACCACGCTTTACTCCAACCCATTCACCATCCTGCCGCTATATGCGCTGGCCTATGAGGTCGGCGCATGGGTGAGTGGTGTTCGAAACGGCACGGCAGTAGCTAGACTGTCTTTCCCGGAAATGCATTGGCATAACTGGCTGAGTGTATTGTGGGACTGGTTGGTAAAATTGGGCGAGCCGATCCTGATCGGCCTGCCATTGCTTGCTACAGGTCTGGCAATCAGTGGGTATGTTGTGGTGCGTGTGGCATGGCGAGCGGCGGTAGTATGGAAGTGGCGCGCCAGAAGAAGGCGGTAGCCTTGTAAAGCGAAGTAATTCTAGATACCAACGGCGCCGCCCGCAAACATTTGCGTAGCTTAGCAATGTGTAAATATAAGCGTCTGGCAGAGATCACCAAGGCAACTATTCTTGCAGAGGAACTGAGTGCAAGAAATGAATGACTGCATCCGGTCTCGCTCGGAGTCGAGTCAGGTCACGCACCAAAGTAATTCATTTCCTCCTCGGTTACACCATTTCGGTTTGCTCAGAGATATCCCATCCAACTGAAGGAAAAGGGATAATTATTAATTTTACTCATCTGGCACGACTGTTGCTTTCCTAAAGCTGAAGCAGTGGGTCAGCAATGGCTATGAGTACTTGAAATGATTTTGAGCAGGAAAATTATAGGAGAGATCAGGATGAGTTCAGGGTTTTGGCAGGCAGGACATCGGCCGACGTTGTTTGCGGCTTTTTTATATTTCGATCTAAGCTTCATGGTGTGGGTGATTTTGGGCCCGCTGGGCGTGCAGATCGCCCAGGATCTGGCACTTACGTCAGCACAAAAAGGCTTGATGGTGGCGACACCGGTGTTGTCCGGCGCATTGCTGCGCATCGTCATGGGCATGATGGTCGATCACTTGAAGCCAAAGCTTGCCGGCACCATCGGTCAAGTGATCGTAATTGTGGCGCTGGTACTAGCCTGGTGGCTGGGTGTGCACAGTTTTCAGCAAGTGCTGATACTAGGGGTGTTTCTGGGTGTGGCCGGGGCTTCCTTTGCTGTGGCGCTGCCGCTGGCATCACGCTGGTATCCACCGGAGCATCAGGGCACCGCGCTCGGCATCGCCGGGGCCGGCAATTCCGGCACCGTGATTGCAGCATTGTTCGCGCCATTGCTGGCAACCTATTACGGTTGGGGGAATGTGCTGGGCTTGGCCGCGATCCCATTGGTGCTGGTGTTCATCGCCTACCTGGTGATGGCCAAAGACAGCCCGGAATGCCCACCGGCAAAATCGCTGGTCGATTATTTCAAGATACTAAAAGACAAGGACGCCTGGTGGTTCATGTTCTTCTACAGCGTGACCTTCGGCGGCTTCGTCGGTCTGGCCGCATCATTGACGATCTATTTCAACGACCAGTATGGATTGAGTCCGGTGATCGCCGGTTACTTCACCGCCGCCTGTGTGTTTGCCGGCTCCATGGTGCGCCCGATCGGCGGCATGGTGGCAGACCGGATCGGGGGAATCCGCTCCTTAACCGTCATGTATCTGCTGGCCGCGATCTTCCTCGCCATCGTGAGTATAGGATTGCCGCAGGCATGGATGGCATTGGCGGTATTCGTCGGCGCGATGCTGGCACTCGGCATGGGCAACGGTGCAGTGTTCCAGCTGGTGCCGCAACGCTTCCGCAAGGAAATCGGCGTGATGACGGGTCTGGTCGGCATGGCGGGCGGCGTAGGGGGTTTTTATCTGGCTTCGAGTCTGGGTTATGCCAAACAAGTGACCGGTAATTACCAGATCGGTTTCCTGATCTTTGCCGGCCTCGCGATACTCGCCTTGCTCGGATTGTTGGGTGTCAAAAAACGCTGGCGCACCACCTGGGGCTCACCCGCCCTGACCATGGCGAAGATATAACCACATCGTGAATTAGACTATCGGCATGGCGTTAAAAATCACCATAGGCCAGACCAGCGAAACCGGACTGCGCGAGCGCAACGAAGATTTTTTCGGTGTGGTCACGCCTACCGATGAGCAGCTCGCCACCAAGGGCGTGTTGCTCGCCGTGGCGGATGGCGTCGGCGGCAATGCCGGAGGACGAGAAGCAGCGGAGATGACCGTGCGCGGCGTGCTGTCCGATTACTATGCGACGCCGGACACACTCGGGGTGAGCACCGCACTGGACAAGGTGCTGACGGCGCTCAACCGCTGGGTCATCTCCCAGGCGAGCAGTCATCACGCGATGTCCGGCATGGCGACCACGCTATCCTTGCTGGTGCTGCGCGGCAAGCATTACACCTTGGCGCATGTTGGCGACAGCCGCATCTACCTGCTGCGCAATGGCGAACTCAAACAACTCACCACCGACCATGTGTGGGACAGGCCCGACATGCGCCATGTGCTCAAGCGCGCCATCGGCCTCGATCAGCAACTGCTGGTGGATTATGCCGAGGGCGAGCTGCAGGCGGGCGACATCTTTGCGCTGATGAGCGACGGCGTGTGGGAAAGCCTCGGCCAGCAGGGGATACACGAGATCATGCGGCTATACACCAGCCCGCAGCTGGCCGCGGATGATCTGGTCAAGCGCGCGCTGGCGGCGGGCAGCCAGGACAACGCCACCGCACTGGTGGTGCGCATCGAACAGATAGGAGCAGAAAATCTTTCCGATCTGCTGGTAGAAGCAAGACGCCAGGGATTGCCGCCGCGCCTCAAGCCCGGCGAGCAGCTCGATGACTTCGAAGTGATCGAGCTGCTGTATGAATCGCGCGCCAGCCTGATCTACCGCGTCAAGAATCTGCTCAATGGACAGGTGTGCGTGCTCAAGACCCTGCAACCGCTGTTCGCCGACGACATCGAAAGTTACAACGGACTGCTCAATGAAGAGTGGCTGGGCAAACGCGTGGTCGCCCATTATTTTCCGCAAGTGCTGCCCATCCCGGCAGAGCGGCGCAGCTGTCTTTATTATGTGATGAGCTGGCATCCCGGCGCCACGCTGCAACAAAAGCTCGATAGCGGCCAGCACTTCACCGCCGCCGATGTCGGCAATATCGGCATACGTCTGGCGAAAGGGCTGGGCGCATTGCACCGCTTGAACATCGTGCACCGCGACATCAAACCGGCCAACCTGCATCAGGGCGATGATGGCAAGCTGCGCATCCTCGACCTCGGTGTCGCCACCAGCGCGGCCACCGGCGCGCAGGCCACCGGCAATCCCGGCACGCCCAGCTTCATGGCCCCCGAATTATTCAACGGCGCAACCGCCAACACCCGGAGCGACCTCTACGCCGTCGGCGTCACGCTCTATCACCTGCTGACACGGCGCTATCCCTATGGCGAAGTGGAACCGTTCCAGCGACCGCGCTTCGGTGATCCGATACCGCCGACGCGCTATCGCCCCGACATCCCGCAATGGCTGGAAAACATCGTGCTCAAAGCAGTCGCACACGATCCTGCACTACGCTTCGAAACAGCCGAGGAAATGTTGCACGCGCTGGAAGTCGGAGAACGCAGACCCCTCCTGCCGCCGCGCCCCACACCGCTGATGGGGCGAGACCCGCTGCTGATCTGGCAGTGGATCGCGATATTTTCCTTGTTGGCGAATCTGGTGATGATTTATCTGATGGTGGTTTCATAGCAGCCCAACAAAAGCGTGAATCGTAGCGCGCATGGCAGCCTTGCCATAAGACCATTAAAAGTCTATATTCGGTCTTGTTCATTTCAAGGAGGCTATCATGCGCCCGGCCAACATCAAACCCATCAGCTATCTCAAGGCCAATGCCGCCGAGGTACTTCAAAACCTTTCCGAAAACCGCGAGCCCTTTCTGATCACCCAAAACGGGGAAGCCAGAGCGGTCATGCAAGACATCGCCACCTATGAAAACACACAGGAAACATTGGCTCTCCTGAAGATACTGGCACTGGGTAACCAGGAAATCGCAGAGGGCAAGACCACACCCATCACAAACGTCGCTCGCCGCCTTCGCGCCAAGAAGATTCCGGAAAAATGAGCTACAAAGTATTGCTCACGCATAGCGCTGAGCGCGATCTCGAAGCGATCTATGATTACATCGCCGAAAACGACACACAGGCCAGCGCAAATTACGTGCTGGTCAAACTGATGGAAGTGGCCGAGTCATTGGCGGCCTTTGCCGAGCGCGGCTCCTATCCCAAGGAGCTGCTCGCCCTAGGCATCCGCGAATATCGTCAGGCCCATTTCAAACCCTACCGTCTCATCTATCGGGTCAGTGGCAAGCAAGTGATCATCTACATCATTGCAGATGGGCGGCGCGACATGCAGACACTGCTTACGCGCAGAATGCTTGGTGTATAACATTGGGGATTGCGCCTGAGCAACTGGCAGTTTGAAGTTTATAAACCGTGGTCTGCCCATGAGTTTGCTCAGTCAACCAACCCAGCGGCACATCGCCAAATGTCATATGAAAAGCTATTGGTTGGATGGCCAATGAGTGCTACCATTTCTCACCGTGTTTTCGCTAAGCAATGGAGGGTAACCATGTTAAAGAACCTTGATGAAATTTCAGCAGCCACCATGAAACTCGATTTGGAAGATCGTGCCAAGCTTGCCGGTAAGCTTCTGCTTAGTCTTGATGAGCCATCGTCCACAGAACTTGAACGGCTGTGGCTCGATGAAGCAGAGCGCCGTCTCGAAGATTTTCGCACTGGTAAGGTACAAGGTATACTCGCTGAAGACGTTTTCCGTCGCGCAATTTCCGAATTGTCTTGAACACCGAGTTTCAACCAGAGGCCGACGAAGAATTCAGAGAGGCGGCCCGTTACTACGAGAGTGAAGCGCCCGGTGTTGGATTGGCATTTGTTGTAGAAGTGCACAAAGCAGTTGCCGACCTCGCGGAGTTTCCGCTTACTGCTCAGATTGTCCGGGGCAGCATTCGCAAGAGAATCCTCACCCACTTCCCATACAACATCCTCTATTCTGTCGAGCCGGACAAGATTGTAATTGTCGCCGTGGCGCACCAAAGAAGACGCCCAAACTACTGGCTGAGCAGACTGAAGAAATAAATTTGGAAGCAGGGACGTAGCCGTAAGCAAATTGAAGCCGACCCAGTGCCGCAGAAAGAATAGGGCTCCGTCCCTATGTAATTAAACAATTACAAAGGATTATGTATGAGTGGAATTCTTGCATTCGTAGGGCACAGCTTTGAAGAATCTGATAGCGCACTTGTAAGATCGTTTTTAAATTTATTTGATACGCTTAAAAAATCAGAATTAATTTGCGATTGGGATCATGCTGAAGATGCGCAGGCTGTAGATATCTGCCAAAAAATTAAAGAAAAAATGAATGGCAAATCACTTTTTATAGGTCGCGGGTTCAAGTTTGAAGTGCAACGCCTGACTTGAAGAATAGCTGACTGGGTGTTTTGTATTCAAGTC
>JBAQWL010000313.1:0-5373 GCA_049298895.1 Gallionella sp. | reverse complement strand
CCGGCAGCAAGCTACTTTCTTTTGCTTCGCCAAAATGAAAGTAGCCAAAGAAAAGGCGACCCCGGTTTCCCGCCCCTGCGGGGTACCCTGCGTTGCTCGACTGGTCAGGCGGCTGCGGAACTCGCACGATCCGCTACGCGTCCACGTGCTCAAACATAACCAGCGACTTGGCTGGCGTCGTTTGCCAGCTTAGTCGAATGGCTAGTTGTTTCATCAGTCCTCGCCGACATCCCCTGACCAGCCTCCGCTACTCGGCGGCGCACAGGGGAAGAAGAGCGAAAATCAAAACCGCAAATTCAGGTGTGCAACCAGTTGCCCACCTCATGTTGAAATCAAAGTTTTAATTCAGATTTTGTAGGGTGCAATAAGCGAAGCGCATTGCACCGGATGTTTTCATTCGGCGCAATAATGATTGCGCCCTACGAGGTCTCAATCCACTGAGCGATATCACCCGGTTCTGCTTCGCCAAGCTTGTACTGTGAAACGCCATAATGAGCGAACAATCTGTGGTCCAACGGAACAGCCGCGTAATTGTTGTGGAAGATCTTAAGTTCGAGCTTGTCTTTGGCCGTAAATGTAAGCGAGGCGATGGCGCTCAGTGAAGTGTTATGCACTGGCGTCACCTTCCGCTTCGCGCCGAACTTCTTTCCCGTCGCATAGGGAGAGACCGACATGTCATTCGGTACGGCGATAACGATGGTCTCGAAGCCGTACATGGCAACGCGTATTTGGTATGAGTCGATGTGTCCGGCAGAGAAACCCTTGCCGAAGAGTACGAGCAGGCCAGGGAACCGTCCCTTGCTTCGTGCTTTAATCTGCGGTACTGCATCCGAAATCTTGCCCCGTACCCGATCACCAGGTATTGTGGAGACGGCAGTATATTTGTACTTCTTCAGATCTTCTTCAGCTTGACGTTCAATCTGGTTTTGTGTGATCTCTTTTACTTCCGTGACGACCTTAAATCGTCGAAGAAATATGTCGTAGTCCGGCGTCCGAGTGGGGCCAACTGCTACAGGCCGCCATCTTATACCGCAACTATCGCAATACTTTTCAAACAGCGTCTCGGATAATGTCTTCGTCATTAGATTGGATAACCCCTAACGACGATGTAGGAAAAGTATCTTCATAGACGCATCCTGCCGTGAATAAAATGGAATATCAAGCTGAAGTTCCGCAATTGGCACATAACAGCCGGAGTTCATCTTCCCTGCTCGCCCCACTGCGCAGTCAGCTTCCGATCCTGTCTACTTTCCATCATGTGCAGCATGAACGCGCAATTCTTGCGGTGTATCGTGATGCCGCGATCGCGCGTGACGTAGCCGACGATCTCATCTCCCGGTACCGGGTTGCAGCATTTGGCGATGCGGGTCATCAGGTTGTTCACGCCGCCGACCGTGATGTCTGCTTTTAAGGTGCGTGAAGTTGCGGCTCTGAATATATTGGGCTTGGCAGCTTCGATCACCTTGGCCGGCAGCTCTTCCTGGATCGCTACCGCGATACGCCGATGGGTGACTTCGTTGCGCCCGATGGCCGCGAGGAAATCTTCCAGTTTGTTGAAGTGCAGTCTTTGCGCGAGTTTCTCCTGATTGATTGAGGTGATGCCGAGGCGGTGCAATTCCTTATCCAGTTGCATTCTGCCTTGAGCGATACTTTCATCAATGTTCTGGCTCTTGAACCAGGCGCGCACCTTGGCGCGGGCACGAGGGCTTTGCAGAAAACCAAGCGATGGATTGCTCCAATCACGGCTGGGTGTGCCCAGCTTGATGGTGAGGATTTCCACGCGTTGGCTGTTCTGCAATTTATAATTTAGTGGGACGATGCTGCCATCCACTTTTGCGCCACGTGTGCGGTGACCCAGATCAGTATGCAGGGTGTAGGCGAAATCCACCGGGGTCGCGCCTTTGGGCAGGGCGATCACTTTGCCCTGCGGAGTGAGCACGTAAACCTGATCTCGGAACAATTCATTTTTGAATTGTTCCTTCAGATTGCCTGTGTCGGTTAAGTCTTCCTTCCACGCCAATATTTGGCGTAGCCAGGCGATTTTTTCATCAAAATGATCATCGGTTTTTCCGCCCTCTTTGTAGCGCCAGTGCGCGGCAACGCCGAGTTCTGAATGTTGGTGCATCTCATGGGTGCGAATCTGCACTTCTAGAGCAAGACCGTGCAAACCGATGACGGCGGTATGCAGAGAGCGGTAATGGTTGCTCTTGGGGTGGGCGATGTAATCGTCGAATTCTCCGTCTATCGGCTTCCACAGGTCATGCACCAGACCCAGTGCGGTATAACATCCCCTAATGTCATCGACCAAAATGCGCACCGCCCGGACATCGTAGACTTCGCTAAAATCTACCTGTTTGCGTTTCATCTTGTTGATGATGCTGTAGATGTGCTTGGGACGTCCAGTGACCTCAGCGGGTATGCCAGCTTGATCCAACACCTGCTTGAGTTGTGACACCATTTCGGCGATATAGCGTTCTCTATCCACTCTGCGGGTATCCAGCAGTTTGGCGATCTTTTTATATAGCTCCGGCTCCAGATAACGGACAGAGAGGTCTTCCAGTTCCCATTTGAGTTGCCACACGCCGAGACGATTGGCCAGCGGCGCAAAGATGTTGCGGGTTTGTCGCGCAATAATTTTTTGTTGATCTGCGTCGGCCCCGGAAAGACATCGCATAGTCTGGGTACGTTCAGCCAGTTTAATCAATACCACGCGAATATCCTGCACCATCGCCAGCAGCATCTTACGCAGGCTTTCTATTTGCTGAGCGGCTTCGTCCTTGTCTTTGGCGCCGCGTACCTCGCTGAACAGACGAATTCTTTCCATTTGCGAGATGCCCTCGACCAGCATCTTCACATTGGTGCCGAAAGCCTTTTCGAGTTTATCTGCCCAGTCGCCCAGATATCCGGGTACTGCATGCAGGATGGCGGCGGCGACCGTTTCATGATCAAGGTGCATGCCAACCAGGATGGCCGCCGAGCCGAGCGCATGTTGTATTAGCGGTGTGCCGGTTAGCTCGAGTTCGCCTTCATAAAGTGGCTCGGCCAATTTGTATGCGCGGCGTATTACATCGACTTCTGCGGAAGAAAAGGTCGTTGTCAAAGCATCCAACCATGCTTGAGGGACTTCGAAGCCCTTACCGGATGAGGATGAGGTGTTTTGTTGGTTAGAAACCATGCAGCATTATTGTATCAACGCAGGAGCAAAATACATTCTGTAGGCTGGATGTTTTCTGTGTATCAACCCAACGCGTTCCATAGCATCTTCGTCGCCAGCACCAACAATAACAATGCAAATGCCATTCTCAGTATTTTGAGCGGCAGGCGATGCGTGGCTTTTGCACCAAGCGGGGTGGTGAGCATACTGCCTGTGGCGAGCAGAAACAGCGCGGGGAGATGGACGAAGCCTAGTGTGTATTGTGGCAATGTGTCGAGCGTCATCCCGGTGACGATATAGCCTAAGGTGCCGCCGATGGCGATGGGAAAACCCAGCGCGGCGGAAGTGCCGATGGCGTGTTGGAGCGAGATGTTGTGGTACAGCATGTAGGGCACGCTGAGAGTTCCGCCGCCGATGGAAACCAGGCTGCTGATGGCTCCGATGCCGGTGCCGACCAAAGTCATATTCAAGCGTCCCGGCAATTGACGCGTCGCTTTAGGTTTGAAATTGAGCAGCATCTGCGAGGCAGCGAAATAAACGAAAAGCGCGAAAAATATTGCCAGATATATTTGCGAGATATTGCTGGCGAACAGGGTGCCCAACGCTGTACCGAGTAACAGGCCGGGAGTCATGGTACGCACAATCGTGAAGTTAACTGCACCGTGCATGTGATGGGTGCGCGCACTGTAAGCCGCACTGAAGAGGATCGCCGCCATCGCAGTGCCTAGGGCAAGATGCAGGTTATTTTGCTCGGTCAGATGCTGTTCGTCGAATAAAAAACTCAATACTGGCACCATCACCAGCCCGCCGCCTATGCCAAACAATCCGGCAAAGAAACCAACGAATATACCGAGGGAAAAATAGGAAAATAGCCACTCCACGTCAATTTTTCGCCAGATTTTTAACGATGAAATCCCATTCTGCTGGGTCGAGTGGAGTGATAGACAAGCGGTTTCCGGTTTGCAGGGTGCGCATCCGAGCAAGTTCAGGGTGCTGGCGTAATTCGCTGATTGAGATCAGCGCAATTTTCTTCACCAGTTGCACATCCACATTGAACCAGCGCGGCTGCTCCCGTGTGGCTTTGGGATCGAAATATTTGCTGGTCCGCTTGAATTGGGTAGCATCTGGATAAGCGGTGCAGCTGACTTTGGCGATACCGGCGATGCCAGGTTCCTTGCAGTTGGAGTGATAGAACAGTACCCCATCACTGACCTTCATCTGGTCGCGCATGAAGTTGCGCGCCTGATAATTGCGTACGCCGTACCAGGCCACAGATTGCTTAGGCAGCTTGGCAAGATCGTCAATGCTACAGTCGGAAGGTTCAGATTTCATCAGCCAATAGCGCATGGTGGCCTCAAGTAATTAGAAAGTCGTTATTCCTGCGAAGGTTGGGGATAGCAGATTTTAGAGATTCGCGCCACAAATAAAAAGTGCGACCCGAGATCACCAAGGCCGCACTAGAATAGAGTCCCCCGCCTGTGCCGTTGACCCAGCGTCTTGAACCTGGGTTCAAGAGGGCCGCTTCCCAGTTACATCAGGTACATCCTCAGTGGGACGCGCACAACAGTAACATCATGGGTTGCCGCCTAAGCCTAAGCTTATTGGTTCAAAGAATTATGAGCCTGACGAACACCGCAGGGGACAAACTATAACCAATGACTTACCCAGCGTATTTTGCTGGGTTTAGTCAGATGGCTAGTGGTCTTATCAGAACAGCGTGTCTTGTTCGGCTAATGCCTCATCAATCGCTGTCTGCATAGCGCTCATTCTACGCGTAAAGTCCGCTAGGTCAACTCCTCGCCCGACTTTCATGCCGAGTAATTCGTGAGTGATGTTGAGAGCTGCCATCATCGCAATGCGCTCGACACTGGCGATCTTTCCGGATTCATGGATTTCACGCATTTTTTTGTCCAGATAAGCTACGGCATCCAGCAATTCGCCGCGCTCCTCTTCGGGACACGCGATGCGTAACTCTCTGTCGAGAATCTTGATATCCAGTGTTTTTGTTGTATTGCTCATGTTTGGTCTGCTGTTTGGTCTTCGGGGAGGGTAATCAGCAGCTTTTCCAGACGTGTTTTCGCAGTTTCAAGCTTATCGCGGTATAGCCGGTTATCGCTGAGAGCGTGTGCTAACTCTTGACGTAACTGATGATTTTCAGAGCGCAATTTGCCGCTGACTTGTATCAGTTGCGAGAGCTTACTCTCCAATGCGGCCAATTC
>JBAQWL010000312.1:0-6850 GCA_049298895.1 Gallionella sp. | reverse complement strand
GATGCCCAGCTGGGCATCGCGGAAGCGTGGGTTATCTTCCATCAAAGCGAATGATCCGAGGTGCAGCCCGGCGCTTAACGTGATGCCGTCTATGCCCGCATCCAGTGCGCCGCACAGCCGCACGCGCAACGTCTCGCGAGGGGCATTCATGGTCAATTTTTCCATGCAGTTGACGAAAATCATGCCGTCGCCGCGTTTGGCATCCATAGTCTTGCTGACGTGCAAGCGGGTCGATTCAGCTACCTGCTCCAGATCGAATTTTACGATCGATTTGTCAGTTTTCTCGACGTTGAGTTTGTATTGTTTTTGTTTGACGCTGACGAATTTCGTTTTGTCGTGGCGATCCGTTACGGTAGGCAACATCGCATCGGAAATATGCCCGATGCCACCCAGCCGCGCGGCTTCCAAAGCCAATTCGCGACTGGAAATATCCACGCCCATTCCGCCTATTATGATTGGTACTACCTCACGCTTGCCAAAGCGCAGGCGGAAATCATTGACACATTTCATTGCTGTATACTTTCTAACTGCAAAAAGTTGAGATGCACAGGATGCCACAGTTGGGACAATCCTCAAAGCAAAGTCAATTTTCGGTTATGGGTTTGAAAGATCTAGAATCGTTTGAATACCAAGTCGTAACGGGAGCTCTCACGATCCTGGACTAGTAAAACAACTGGTTCCTTTCGACTCACAGTATGCTATTCAAACTATAACCCACGAAATAAACCCCTGCGGGCAAACCATAAAACCCGCTATGATTCCAAGCATGTCCAACCCTCTGCAAACCAATACAGAGCTTCTTGCCCGCAGCCTCGCTGCGGTGTGGCATCCATGTTCGCAGATGAAGCACTACGAGCGTTTCCCCTTGTTACCCATTGCGCGTGGTTCGGGTGTATGGCTCTTTGACTATGAAGGTAAAAGTTATCTGGACGCGGTGAGTTCCTGGTGGGTAAACTTGTTTGGTCATTGCAATCCGCGCATCAATGCCGCTTTGCGCGATCAACTGGAGCGGCTGGAGCACGTGATGCTGGCGAGCTTTACTCATGAGCCGGTAGTGCAGCTTTCGGAGCGCCTGTGCAGCCTAGCTCCACCCGGATTGGGGCATTGCTTCTATGCATCGGATGGCGCGTCTGCGACGGAGATCGCGCTGAAAATGAGCGCGCATTATTGGCGTAACAGTGGCGAACCTGACAAAACCCAGTTCATCAGTTTGCAAAACAGCTACCATGGCGAAACGCTGGGTGCGCTGTCAGTTACAGATGTCGCGTTATTCAGAGATGCGTATGGCGCGTTAATCCGGCAACATGCCACAGTGCCCAGCCCGGACTGGCGTAAGGCCGCCACAGGGGAAAGCGCCGAGTCGTACGCATTGCACTGTGCTAAAGCGCTGGGGCGCCACCTGGAGCAGCACCACACAAGAATTGCTGCATTCATCATTGAGCCTCTGGTGCAAGGCGCGACAGGCATGGCGATGTACCACCCGATCTATTTACAGTGCGCGCGGCAACTTTGCTCAGAATACGGCGTACATTTAATCGCTGACGAGATCGCAGTCGGCATGGGGCGCACCGGTACGATGTTTGCGTGTGAGCAGGCTACCGCACATCATAACTCCACCACGTTGGCTCCCTCCCCACCTGCAAGGGGTACACCAAAGGTAGGCTATCCGCTATCGAGCAAGCTCGATGCAGAGTTGACATCGTCAGCGACTTCTCCGCTGCTTAGCCCCGTAAAGGGGACGCCGCCAGACTGTCACCCTTTGGACGGTCTTGGAGCAGGTAGCGACCTTTCCGCAGGCAAGGGGAGGTTAGGGGAGAAGTTGGGGAGCAAGGGAATAACACCTGATTTTCTCCTCCTGTCGAAAGGTATCACCGGCGGCTATCTGCCCTTATCAGTAGTGATGACGCGCGATGAAATTTACCAGTCGTTTTATGCCGACGAGATGGAACGCGGCTTCTTGCACTCACATTCCTATACCGGCAATCCGTTGGCCTGCCGTGCCGCGCTCGCCACGCTGGATATTTTTGCGCAAGATAGAGTGCTGATCACTAACCTCGAAAAAGCGGCGTACCTGAATGAAATTGCTCGGCCATTGCGCGAGCATCGTTCGGTACGAAATTGGCGTAACACCGGGATGATCTGGGCGTTCGAGGTGGATACTGTGCACCAGGATTTTGCCCAACGCTGTTTTACAAGCGCCCTGGAAAGTGGGTTGTTATTGCGCCCTGTCGGCAATACGGTATATTTTATGCCGCCCTACGTTATCAGCACTGAAGAAATGGGATTACTGGTGAATCGCACGCTGGCGACCATCGAACTATTGGGTAGATGAAATGACTCATCACGGATACAAATATCCGGCGCGGGTAGGGGAGCAGGGTCGAAATATTTTAGGATTTGTTCAAGTGATGGGCCATATGAAACTATTTGCTTTAGCGATGCTCGCCATGCTATGCCTTATTCAGCAAGCTGTAGGTGTAACATTGCCCGAGACGGTTCGCGATGAACTAAGGCGCGCCAAGATACCACTCTCCAGCGTGGGCATCGTAGTGCAAAAAATGGATGCCGACACGCCGCTGCTCAGCCAAAATGCCGAACAGGCGATGAACCCAGCTTCCACAATGAAGTTGCTCACCACATATGCCGCGCTGGAAATGCTGGGCCCAGCTTACCGTTGGAAAACCGAAGCCTATCTCGATGGCAAGTTGGAGAACGGAGTGCTGCAGGGCGATCTGATATTCAAGGGCTATGGCGATCCGAAACTGACTGTAGAGCAATTCTGGATATGGCTGCGCGAGCTACGACAGCGCGGGTTGCGCGAGATACGCGGCGATGTGGTGCTGGATCGCAGTTTCTTCGAGTTGATTGATCATGATCCGAGTGAATTCGATAACGAACCGACCCGCGCTTATAACGTCGGCCCAAATGCGTTGTTGCTCAACTTTAACGCACTGCACCTCCGCCTGATCCCTGAAGCTACTCATACCAACGCCCTTCTCGTACCCGACCTGTCCGGTTACTTGATCAACAATCGCGTCACGACCACTCAACGTCCCTGTACGGGTGGCGATACCTACCAAGCTCGTCTGGAAGAACGCAGTATTGTGCTGGAAGGTACCCTTCCCCTGGACTGCGGAGAAGTGGACGATTACTTCACATTGTTGCCTCACGGAGATTATTTCTTTGCGGTGTTCAGCGCATTATGGAAAGAGATGGGCGGCACACTGCTGGGTGGGGTGCGTGAGGGTAGTGCGCCAGCCGATCAGCCAGCGTTTTCTACGCATCTTTCGCCACCTTTGTCGGAAGTGATACGTGACATCAATAAATTCAGCAATAACACCATGGCAAGGCAACTGTTCCTGACATTGAGTGCAGCAGTACCAGCAAGAGCGCCCTACGAATCAGATAACCCCGTTCAGGAATTCATGTCGCTAGCGGATTTGATGGACATGCTGAATGCTGAGGGCGTCGCACTGGCAGAGACACTACACGCTCGACCTGCGGTCGATTATTGGGCAAGTGACGGCCCTCTTACAGTACCCGCAAGGGGGACGCCAAAGGCAGGTAATTTACTGTCGAGCATAGTTGATGCAGAATTGACAACACAACAGAGTACCCTACCGCAACGTGGCAATCCTCCTGCAGCCAGTATCCCGCAAAGCACTGAAGCGTTGCAGCAATGGTTGTCAAGTGAACAAATGAAATTCCCCGAGCTGGTATTGGAAAATGGTGCAGGCCTGTCGCGGAAGGAGCGAATCAGCGCGCAGCATCTCGCTGATTTGTTGAGGTATGCCGCACAAAGCCGTTACGCGGCCGAGTTGGAAGCCTCACTGCCGATACTGGGCATGGATGGGACGATGAAGAAGCGCTTCAGTAATGAAAGGATCGCGGGATACGCACACATCAAAACGGGCATGCTGACCGGCGTGAAATCCATCGCGGGTTATGTGAAGGCGGACAGCGGTAAGCAATGGGTCTTGGTGTTCATCATCAATCATGCGAATGCATCTTTGGCGCAACCCGCACAGGATGCGCTGATCGAGTGGCTCCAAAAGGAATATTAAAATTGGTTTTCTACCACGCAGTCAAAATATCTCTTGATACATCTCATGCTGCTGGATACGATGTACCCTCGGCTGGCTGTATGCAAGCTGCTTTATATTTAATTTTTGGAGAATCCTTTAAGTCATGAAAAGAATTGTTATTGCTGCGATGATGTCCGTTTTCGTTGCCGCACCTGCTGCAGCGGCGGACGGTAAAACTAGTGTAGGGGTTAATTATGGCCTGGACTGGAGTGGCATATTTGGAATTATGGGAGAATACGATATTTCCTCCATGACCAATAATCAGCCTGTTTCAGTTCAAGTGTTTTGGAAGAAATCGACTCAGACTGTTTTGGGCGCTAACTACGAAAAAACAGGTTTTGGAGCTGTAGGGATATATGATTTTAACACCTTGTCGAAACTGGATAAAAAAATCAGGCCTTATGCGGGCGTTGGCGTTATCTCTAAAAGGGAGCAATATCAAGGGTGGGGTACTACTACCAGCAGCTCACTGTATTTTACAGGTGGAATCAGATATTTCCTCACCCCCCAGTTTGCAGCTGATTTTAACTATAACGATTATGGCGGCATAACCGTCGGCGCTAACTTTAGTTTCTGATTTGGTTTATACAATTTTAGTCACTCTTAGCGCAACATTAAAAAGCCGGACTCAGTCCGGTTTTTTATTTCCTGATGATATGTGCGGATCAATGACCGATTAGCCGTTTTGTGAGTCTTGCTGCAACCGATCACACAATATGTTGATTGCTCGCTTCAATTCGGGAGAAAATTTCAGCATTGATAAAGTTGCCCGGCGAATAAGGTGAAGCTGGCCGATAAGCCGGGTTCTGTCGTGGACAGTCATTCCTCTAGGCGTTTCGTTACCTGACGCTCAAGCAATCTACCCGCTGACGACGCGAGCAACGTCAAAGTCAGCCTATTTGATCTTGCTCCGGATGGAGTTTACCGTGCCACTCTCGTTACCGAGAGTGCGGTGCGCTCTTACCGCACCGGTTCGCCCTTACCTGATCTGTTTGCACAGCCATCGGCGGTATATTTTCTGTGGCACTGTTCATCACCTCACGGTGTCCGGTCGTTAACCGGCATCCTGCTCTATGGAGCCCGGACTTTCCTCTCCGCACTTGCGTGCGCAGCGACTGTCTAGCCAGCTTCACAGGCAGTTTAGCACGGCTACTTCTTTCATGGTTTGTCGAAGCAACGCACGGCGCGGCTTTTGCGGTCAGGCAAGATCATCGAACCTTGGCCTTTTGTGCGAATGGGTTAAACTTGCGTCACTTTCCGCAACGAGATGCAAGCGATAAAGGCATGACACAACCACCCATCACCTTAACCCGCGCGCGGCTACGCACCTGGCTGGCAATCGGCTATGCCTTGTTTATTGTTTACGCCAGCTTGTCGCCATTTTCCGGGTGGCGTTCACAAGGCATGGATTTCATCGAGATGCTATGCGTACCTTTGCGGTTCACCTATACCGCATTTGATGCGGCGCTTAATTTACTGTCCTATCTACCGTTCGGTTTGTTGGTTGGTCTGGCGTTGCGTGCGCGGTTTGGTGCGTTGCCCAGCGTGATTATCGGCCTATTGCTTGGTGTGTTAATGTCGGCTGGCATGGAATATTTGCAAATGTATCTGCCAACACGCATCAGCTCGAACATGGATTTGCTATCCAACAGCGTCGGCATGCTAATAGGTACCTTGCTGGCAGTGAGTATCACTTCCTGGCCGTGGTTGCTTGCGCGCCTGACGCATTGGCGCAGCAGTTTATTTCAGCAGGGTAAAGAGATGGATTTTGGGCTGGCACTGCTGATGCTGTGGATGTTCGGGCAGATCAACCCCTCTCTGCCGATGTTAGGCAACGTGTTTATCAGCGAGGTGGCGCGGCAACCTTTTGTCATGCTGACACCCGCCCCGTTCGATGGATGGGAGAGTATTGCCGTAACGCTGAATTTGCTGATGCTGGGTACATTGTTGCTGACGTTGCTACGTGCGCCACGTCATGTCGCTACTGCATTGCTGGTAGTGCTGAGTGTGGTGGCGCTGGTGAAATTCGTTGGGGCGGCGGTGCTATTGAGATCATGGGCGTTGTTGCTATGGATTAACAGCGAGGCAGTGCTGGGGATATTGTTGGGGATGCTGCTGTTGTTTGTGCTGTTGTGGCTGGCACGCCCCGTTGCTGTCAGTTTAGGCGCGGTGGCGACACTGAGCTACTTCGTCATTGTAAATTTTGTGTTCGGAGACAATACGCCTTCTGCTGCAAAGTCAGTCTATCACTGGCACTATGGGCACCTGCTAAATTACAATGGCCTGGCGCAAACTATTACGCTCATCTTTCCGGCGCTGCTGTTGTTTCATCTGTGGCAAATACGGAAAGTATAATGTCACTTAATTTTAATCCCTTGGAAAAACGAGATGAGTTTTTACGATAAACACGTTTTCTTCTGCATCAATCAGCGCGAAGGCGGCGAAGCTTGCTGCGGCAATCACAATTCACAGAAGGCGCGTGACTATGTCAAGGGCAGGGTCAAGGAACTCGGCATTTCCAAGCGGGAGAATAATATTCGTATCAATAACGCCGGATGCCTGGATCGCTGCGATGAAGGCCCGGTTATCGTGGTTTACCCGGAAGGTACCTGGTACACCTATGTGGACGAAAGCGATCTCGACGAAATCATTGAGGAGCATCTCAAGAATGGTCGGGTCGTTGAGCGCCTGAAAATTTAGGGAATTCGAAATTTCTGATCGGAATCGGTGAGGGTATAAATACTAGTGCTACTAAGTGCAAACAG
>JBAQWL010000311.1:0-16379 GCA_049298895.1 Gallionella sp. | reverse complement strand
GATAATCGGTGACTCCCTTGGAGGATATCTCGATGATGCGCGTCGCCAATGAAGAAAAGAACTCTCGGTCGTGACTGACGAACACCAACGTACCCTTATATAGGTCGAGCGCGGTATTGAGCGACTCGATGGCTTCCATGTCCATATGGTTGGTCGGCTCGTCCATCAACAGCACGTTCGGTTTTTGCAGCATCAGCTTGCCGAACAGCATGCGGCCTTTCTCGCCGCCAGACAGTACCTTCACCTTTTTCTTGACGTCGTCGCCGGAGAACAGCAAACGACCCAGCGTGCCGCGCACTACCTGATCATCATCGGAAGCACCGCGCCAATTGGTCATCCATTCCATCATCTCGATATTCTTGGCAAAGTCGGCGGCATGGTCCTGTGCGTAGTAACCCAGCTTGGCCTTGTCCGTCCACTTGATGGTGCCGGTGTCCGGCGCAAGATCGCCGACCAGGCAGCGCAACAGCGAGGTCTTGCCGATGCCGTTGGGGCCGATGATCGCGACGCGCTCGCCAGCATCGATGCGAAAGTTCACATTGGAGAACAGCATTTTGTCGAAGCCCTTTGCCATCTTCTGCACCTCGACCGCGGTACGGTGCAGCTTGTCGCGCTCGTCGAATTCGAAGCGGATGAAGGGATACTGGCGGCTGGAAGGCTTGATGTCCTCGATCTTGATCTTGTCGATCTGGCGCGCGCGCGATGTGGCCTGCTTGGCCTTGGAGGCGTTCGCCGAGAAGCGCGCCACGAAAGCTTTCAGTTCGGCGACCTTTTCCTTGGCCTTGGCATTGTCCGTTGATTGTTGTTCGCGCGCCTGAGTCGAGGCGAGCATGTAATCGTTGTAGTTGCCAGGATACACGGTGATCTTGCCGTAATCGAGGTCAGCCATGTGTGTGCACACGCTGTTCAGGAAATGGCGGTCGTGTGAGATGATCACCATCGTGCAATTGCGCGCGTTGAGTATGTTTTCCAGCCAGCGGATGGTGTTGATGTCGAGGTTGTTGGTCGGCTCGTCCAGCAGCAGGATGTCGGGATTGGAGAACAATGCCTGCGCCAACAGCACGCGCAGCTTGAATCCGGGCGCGACCGCACTCATGTGCCCTTGGTGCAACTCGATAGGAATGCCCACGCCGAGCAATAACTCTCCGGCACGCGGCTCGGCAGTGTACCCGTCGTATTCGGCGAATTCCGCTTCCAGGTCGGCGGCGCGCATGTAATCTTCTTCGCTTGCATCCGGGTTGGCGTAGATCGCATCGCGCTCCGACATTGCCTCCCACATTTCGGAGTGGCCCATCATCACCACATCCAACACACGCATGTTCTCGAATGCGAACTGGTCCTGACGCAGTTTACCGAGGCGCTCGCTCTTGTCCAGCATCACCTCGCCGGATGACTGTTCCATATCGCCGCCGAGTATTTTCATGAAAGTAGATTTGCCGCAACCATTTGCGCCGATCAGGCCGTAGCGGTTGCCATCGCCGAACTTGACAGAAACGTTTTCGAATAGCGGCTTGGCGCCGAATTGCATGGTGATGTTTGCGGTGGAAAGCATGGAAAAATTGATCTAGTAAAATTTTGGAGCGCGATTTTAACACCGAGCGTGACATCTACCGAACTAATACGCCAGCACATTTATCCGGAAGGCTGAGCTATCGGCTAGAATGTATCAATAATTAATTTACAAGGCATTATGGTACCTCATCTCACTACCGCACTGACTGGCCCACTGCTCGATCTCGAGCAGCGTTTCCTGGATTCCATGCCAAATATCGAGCATTGGTTCCGCACGCAGTGGCTGGAGCACGCCGTGCCGTTCTACGCTTCAGTGGATCTGCGCAACAGTGGCTTTAAGCTTGCGCCCGTCGACACCAATCTGTTCCCCGGCGGTTTCAATAATCTTAATCCGGATTTTTTGCCGCTGTGCGTGCTTGCCATGCAGAGTGCGGTGGAAAAGATTTGTCCCGAAGCACGTGGAGTGCTGCTGATTCCCGAAAACCACACACGCAACACGTACTATCTGCAAAACGTCGCGCAGATAGTGACCATACTCAAACAAGCGGGGATGCGCGTGCACATTGGTAGCCTGCTTCCGGAAATCACCCAAGCTACCACTATCCAATTACCAGACAGTGGCACGCTGGTTATTGAACCGTTGGCGCGGCGTCACAACCGGCTGGGGCTGGCGGGCCCAGAGTCTGGGTCTTGGACAGGCTTCGATCCGTGTGTAGTGCTGCTCAACAATGATTTGTCCGGTGGCGTGCCGGAGATACTCAAAAATCTTGAGCAGGAAATTTACCCGCCGCTCTCTGCGGGCTGGTACACCCGGCGCAAGTCCCAGCATTTCGCTGAATATGACAGTGTGGCAAAAGAATTCGCCGCTCTGCTTGACATCGACCCGTGGCTGATCAATCCCTATTTTGCAACCTGCAATGAAATCAATTTTCACTCGCGTGTCGGTGAGGAATGTCTGACCGAGCAAGTGGATATCATTCTTAACAAGATACGCGTGAAATATGCTGAATACGGAGTAAAGAGTGAACCCTTTGTTATCGTCAAAGCCGATGCCGGCACATACGGCATGGGCATTATGACAGTAAAGGACGCTGCAGAGATCACCGGAATGAACCGTAAGCAGCGCAACAAAATGGCGGTTGTAAAGGAAGGTCTGGAAGTCTCGGATGTGCTAATACAGGAGGGGGTGTACACCTTCGAACAAATTAACGAGGCGGTGGCCGAACCTGTAGTGTATATGATCGATCATTACGTAGTCGGTGGCTTTTATCGTGTGCACACTGAACGCGGCGTAGATGAGAATCTCAACGCACCTGGAATGCACTTTGAGCCGCTGGCCTTCGATGCAAGTTGTACGCTGCCGGATCCTGATCGCGAGCCGGATGACACACCCAACCGATTTTATGCCTACGGCGTTGTGGCACGTCTGGCCTTGCTTGCCGCGTCGCTGGAAATAGAAGCAGCCGAGAATACATAGATGACCAGACTGACCCATATCCTTGTAGTAGTAGTGCTTATGCTGCTGGTCGCTTGCGAAGGTGAGAGTAAGGAGCCGCTGTATCTGGAACAGGGGTATGTGTTTGGCACGCTGGTGGAGGTGAGCGTATATGGCGAGGATGAAATCCTCGCGCGGCAGGCGATGAATGAGGTACTACATGAATTTCAACGGCTGCATGAAATGTTGCATGCCTGGAAACCCAGCGAGCTAGGTGAACTGAACGCGGCGTTTGCCAAAGGCGAAAGTGTGGCTGTTTCTGCAGAGCTCGTCGCAATGTTGCGGGATGCGGCGCAACTTTCGCGGCAGTCGCAAGGCTTGTTTAATCCGTCTATCGGCGGGTTGGTACAACTATGGGGGTTCCATGCCGATGAATTTAAAACGGAGCAACCGGATGAGAGATTTGTCGCGGAATGGGTTGCGGCCAACCCGCAAATGAGCGACATTTTGATCGAAAAAGGCAGAGCACAGAGCAGGAATAAATTCGTACAGCTAGATTTGGGCGGGTACGCCAAAGGTTATGCGCTGGATCGTGCTGCCGAATTGATGCGCAAGCGCGGCATACACAACGCGCTAATCAATATTGGCGGCAACGTCCTCGCGCTTGGCCAACATGGCAAACGTGCGTGGCGGGTTGGCATCCAGCATCCTCGTAAATCAGGCGCACTGGCGACTTTAGATCTGCACGACGGCGAAGCCATTGGCACATCGGGGGATTACCAGCGCTACTTTATGGTAGGTAGTGTGCGCTACTGCCATTTGATCAATCCGAATAGCGGCTATCCGATGCAGGGTGTGCAGGCGGTTACAGTGCTGACCCATGGAGCGCAGGCAGGCGTGTTGTCCGATGTGGCTTCCAAGCCTTTGTTCATTGCCGGTGCGCGCGGCTGGCGCGCAGCCGCCACGCAGATGAATCTTTCCGAAGCGATGTTGGTGGATGGACAGGGCGTGGTTCACCTTACAGCTGAGCTGCAGAAGCGGCTAGAATTCACCGACAAAAATACACGCCTACAGGACGAACCATGAACGATCCGGCAAAGGAAATTGTCAAGAAATAAGTACGCTGCACTTCGGCTTGCTATTGCTTGTGCAAGATGGGTATTGTTGTTGACTCACACCATGGGTGTAATTTAGAAAGGACGAATTAATTGGTCGGTATATTGTTGGTCACCCATGAAGGCTTGGGCGACAGCCTCGTGAATTGCGTCAAGCATGTGCTGGGCGAGGTGCCGCACAATCTTAAGACGCTGTCGGTGTCGGCGGGTGATGATCTACTGCAAAAATCCGTTGAAGGCCAAGGGATCATCAAGCAACTCGACACAGGTAGTGGTGTGCTGATTTTGGCTGATGTGTACGGCGCTACGCCCAGCAATATTGCACGACAACTGTGCAGTACCGAGCGCGTGATGGGCGTGGCGGGAGTTAACCTGCCGATGCTGCTGCGCGTGGCCTGTCATCCCGCCTCGACTCTGCAGGAACTGGCGAAAGTCGCCGTCGAAGGCGGTCGCGCGTGCATCACTCCCATCAGCTCCGAAAACTAGAATGCAGCGACAAGATGTGGTGATTATTAATACACTCGGCCTGCACGCGCGCGCTTCCGCCAAACTTACGCAACTCGCGTCGGGCTTCAAATGCGAGGTGATGTTGTCGCGCAGTAATCGCCGTGTGAACGCCAAAAGCATCATGGGCGTGATGATGCTGGCCGCATCCAAAAACACGACCATCAGCATTGAGACCAAAGGCGAGGATGAAGTGGAGGCGATGCAAGCGTTATTGAATTTAATAAACGATTATTTCGGAGAGGGCAAATGAGTTTTACTTTGCACGGCATTGCGGTTTCCAGCGGCATCGCCATTGGACATGCGCATCTGATTTCGCATACTTCACTGGAAGTTGCGCATTATGTATTGCCCAAGCGATTCCTGGGCGAGGAGATCGCGCGTTTTGATGCCGCCCTGCTTGCGGCACGCAACGAATTTATAAGCCTGCGTAGCAACCGACCGATACACGCCGCTGCCGAATTCGATGCATTCCTTGAATTACACCAGATGATCTTGGACGACCCACTGTTGAGCGTTGCGCCGAGGGATATGATTGCAAACGAGCATTGCAATGCCGAGTGGGCGCTCAAGGTACAGACGGAAATTTTGGTGGCGCAGTTCAATGAATTTGAAGATACCTATCTGCGCGAGCGGCAGACCGATGTGAAGCAGGTTGCTGAGCGCTTGCTTAAACATCTGATAGGGCAACCGGGGCATTTGTTGCCGCCAGCTCGGCACGATGTTGATATGATTTTGGTGGCTCACGATTTGAGCCCCGCCGATTTGATTCAGTTTAAGCCGCACCAATATGCCGCGTTCATCACCGATTTGGGCGGCGCGACATCGCATACTTCGATTGTCGCACGCAGTCTCAGCACGCCCTGTGTGGTCGGTTTGCGCCATGCGCGTGAATTGATCCGTGAAGATGACATGCTGGTATTGGACGGCGAACAGGGCGTGCTGATCGTCAATCCGGACAAACCGATACTCGCGGAATACAAGCTACGCCAAAGCGAATGGGAGTTAGAACGTAAAAAGCTCAAGCGGCTGCGCACCGCTCGCGCTAACACCTTGGATGGTAAGCTGGTCGAATTACACGCCAACATCGAGAAGCCGGAAGATATTGCCGAAGTGAAGGAGAACGGCGCGACCGGGGTCGGTCTGTTTCGCAGCGAATTTCTTTTTCTCAACCGCGACGATTTGCCGGACGAAGAAGAACAGTTCGAGGCCTATCGTGCTGTGGCAACGGGTTTGGAGGGTCATCCGGTTATCATCCGCACCTTTGATCTGGGTGCTGATAAACAGATCAAAGGCGCGGAGCGTGTTGCCAACAACCCCGCACTTGGGTTGCGTGCGATACGCCTGTGCCTAGCAGAGCCGCAGCTATTCCGCACCCAGTTGCGCGCCCTGCTGCGCGCCACCCATTACGGTGAAATCAAGATACTGATACCGATGTTGTCCGGCGTGTCGGAACTCAACCAGACTTTACACTTTATCGAAGCGACCAAGCATGGCCTGGATGAGGAAGGCATTCCTTACAATAGTGGGGTGAAAATCGGCGGCATGATCGAGATTCCCGCTGCTGCGCTGGCGCTGAATGTGTTCGCCAAGAAGCTCGATTTTCTGTCTATTGGCACCAACGATCTGATCCAATACACACTGGCGATAGATCGCAACGATGAGGATGTCGCGCATCTCTACGACCCAATGCATCCTGCCGTGCTGCAATTGTTGTCGCATGTAATTGGCACCTCCAACCGTCTTGGTGTACCGATCTCTGTGTGCGGCGAAATGGCTGGTGAAACGGCCTATACTCGTTTACTGCTGGGTTTCGGGTTGCGCCAGTTCTCGATGTTTTCTGCGCAAGTGCCGAGCATCAAACAGCGCGTGCTCTCCACCAGCCTGCAAGAAATCGCTGCGCTTACGCAGAAAATTTTGCGCGCTGATGAGCCGATGAAAATTCGCGATTTGCTGGATCAACTCAACACAATGTAACGCATTGACAGAGTCCTGCAAAACACGGAAACTGCACGTCAGTGCCGATTTGACATCAGCTTGCGGGGCACTTAAAAAAATACACGCTAAAGCGAGGCAACCCGTCCCGCGAAAGCTGTACGGGTTTTTTGTTTTTTGGTAACTACTAAATCTTGAATTTGCTTTGCGGAGCGAAGCGCAAGGAGTCGCACAGCAAATGACGAGAAAACGAGGTTTCGGCGCAGGCTAATGCTGGCGAAGCCAGCGTTAAGCAAGGCAGCCGAAGCCACATACCATAAAAGAGACGAGCATTGAGCGAGCATGCGACACAGCGATTTGCCCGCAGAAAAATTTTATGAGTAACTCTATAGGTATCGTCAGCGCGCAGTGTGCGCAATTCGACACTCCTCTGGTTTTTCGCAGTGGAGCTGTGTTGCCGCGCTATAAGCTGGTGTACGAAACCTATGGCACGCTTAACGCCGATGCGTCCAATGCGATTTTGATTTGCCACGCGCTATCAGGACATCATCATGTTGCGGGGCATTACGCTAATGATCCAAACAACGTGGGCTGGTGGGACAGCATGGTCGGCCCCGGCAAGCCTATCGACACCGATAAATTCTTCGTCATCGGGCTGAACAATCTCGGCGGTTGTAATGGCTCGACCGGCCCATCCACGATCAACCCTGAAACCGGCCAGCCTTATGGGGCGAGTTTTCCGCTCATTACAGTGGAAGACTGGGTGGAGTCTCAGGCGCGCCTCGCCAACTTGCTCGGCATCCGGCAATTCGCGGCTGTGATCGGTGGCAGCCTGGGCGGAATGCAGGCCCTGCAATGGTCACTGGCCTATCCCGACCGCGTGCGTCATGTCCTAGCGATCGCTGCCGCGCCGCGCCTCACCGCGCAGAACATCGCCTTTAACGACGTGGCGCGCAGCGCGATATTGACCGACCCGGATTATTACGGCGGCAATTTTTATCAGCACAACGTGGTACCGGCGCGCGGCCTGCGCCTGGCGCGCATGTTGGGGCATATCACCTATCTGTCCGACGATGCGATGGCGGATAAATTCGGACGCGAGTTGCGTTCCGGAAAATTCAGCTACAACTACGACATCGAGTTCGAGATCGAGTCCTATCTCCGCTATCAGGGCGACAAGTTCGCCGCCTATTTTGATGCCAACACCTATCTGCTGATGACCAAGGCATTAGATTATTTCGATCCGGCGCATGATTTTGGTGGCGATCTGAACAAGGCGTTCGCACGGGCCAGGGCGAATTTTCTGGTGGTGTCGTTCACCACCGACTGGCGCTTCTCTCCGCAACGCTCGCGCGAGATCGTGCGGCCTTTGCTGCATAACCGGCGCAATGTCAGCTACGCGGAGATATCTTCGGCGCATGGCCATGATTCTTTCCTGATGGAGGATACCTACTACTTTGACGTGATGCGCACTTACCTTGATAAGGTTGCACAGAGGGTAGAGGCATGAGCCAGATAGATGCCAGATTCATCGGGGAGCGCCCCGACTTCGCCGCCATTGCCGCGTGGATACCAAACGGCGCGACGGTGCTCGACCTCGGCTGCGGTGATGGCAGCCTGCTGCGCTATCTCAAGGAAACCCGCGAGGTAAGCGGCTACGGCGTGGAGATCAGCGACCTCGACATCGTGTCCTGCATCAGCAACGGCGTGAATGTGATCCAGAATGATCTGGAGTCAGGCTTGTCTGATTTCGAGGACAACTCATTTGATTATGTGCTGCTGTCGCAAACGCTGCAGGCCACACGGCACACTGAGGCATTGATACAGGAAATGCTGCGGGTCGGACGCGAGGGCATCGTCAGCTTCCCCAACTTTGGCTACTGGAAGAATCGACTCAATGTGCTACTCGGCAATATGCCGGTTTCCCGTGAGTTACCCTACCAGTGGTACGACACGCCCAACGTGCATCTGTGCACCTTGCAAGATTTCGAGTCATTTTGCAGTGATCACCGCGTTGCCGTGCTCGAGCGCCGCGTGATGACTGGGGAGATCGAAGTGAAAGTGTTGCCGAACCTGCTTGGCAGTACTGCGGTGTACCGGTTTCAGCGTGGGATATGACCTTCCCTCCTTTGCGGGAATGAGAAAACAAGATTGCCATAATGGATAGTGCTACTACCACAAGCTGGAAAGATGCACTGCGCGTTTATGCACAGCCGCGTGTGATTGGCATGTTGTTCCTGGGTTTCTCTGCAGGCTTGCCACTATTGCTGGTGCTCGGCACATTGTCATTCTGGTTGCGCGAAGCGGGTATTGATCGTGCCACCATTGGCTATCTCAGTTGGATTGGCTTGGCATACGGTTTTAAATGGGCGTGGTCACCACTGGTGGATAGATTGCGCTTGCCGCTGTTGACTCGCACGCTTGGCCGCCGTCGCGGATGGTTGTTGCTGGCGCAGGTGTGCATTATCGTGGGCTTGATTGGTATGGCCTTAACCGATCCTGCGCAGGACTTGAATCGTATCGCGCAGTTTGCCATTCTGGTCGCTTTTGCTTCTGCCACTCAGGACATCGCGCTGGATGCCTATCGTATTGAGGCGGTGAAAGTGGAATGGCAGGCCGCCATGTCTGCCACGTATCAAACCGGTTATCGCCTTGCCATGATTACGGCTTCTGCCGGGGTATTGTGGATCGCTGCAAGTTTTGATCCGTCTGAAATTACTTACGAACACACACCTTGGCAATTTGCCTATCTCGCCATGGCGGGAATGATGGGTGTGGGCATGCTCACCACACTTATCATCAGTGAGCCGGAAGTTCCTGTGGATGCTGTACCGGATCGATTATTGAGTGGAGGCATGTCGGGTGCGCTGCATTGGTTTGCTAACGCCGTGATTAAACCCTTTGCTGATTTTTTTGCACGCTACGGCTGGCAAGCACTGGTGCTGCTGGCGTTGATTGGGACCTACCGGATTTCCGATGTGGTGATGGGCATCATGGCCAACCCGTTTTATGTTGATATGGGTTACACCAAAGAAGAGGTCGCGACCGTCTCTAAAGTGTACGGCGTCATGATGACCATCGCTGGTGCATGGATAGGAGGCGTGATGAGCTTACGCTTCGGTATATTGCGTGTCTTGATGCTGGGCGCAATTCTCTCTGCGGCTACCAATGTTTTATTTGCTTGGCTGGCGGGGCGTGGGCACGATGTCACCGCACTGGTTTTTACTGTATCAGCAGATAATCTCGCAGGTGGCATCGCTAGCGCCGCTTTTGTTGCCTACCTCTCTGGACTCGTTAACCGCGCATATTCCGCCACGCAATACGCACTGTATAGCTCTATCATGCTGCTACTGCCGAAATTTATTGCGGGTTATTCTGGCGTGGCGGTAGATGCCTGGGGTTACGCCGCCTTCTTCAATACTACCGCACTACTGGGTGCGCCGGTGTTAGTACTGGTGTGGCTGGCAGGGCGAGTGGAAAGAGTGGTTAGTGGTAACCGTCCCTGAAGGCAGGGTAACCTTTATTTTGAGCACCAAAGGAGCTCATACGGCGCAATACTTGTTTCCCTTTGAGAAGCTCAGTACAGGGTTATTGCGCCCTACGCAAACTGCATCGTTGCCGTACCGCGCACTTTCGCCTATGCCGCCATTGGGCGGGACACAGTAACCTTTTCCTGAGGTAGCCATAAAGCTAATGGGCTTGCTTAGGGGGAATGAAGATTGTCGTCCGACACGTACGTGATGAAGCTGCCCAGCCTGCGTGGACATACTTTACTTGACAATTATGACGTGGGGAGGCCAAAACGCTTTTGCAACAAGTGCAAGCGACGTTCCATTTCCGCACTTCCAAAACCTAGAGCATGAATCATTTCTAGGCGCTGTCTAGCCGAGATGCCTGTATAGAAGGACGAAAAAGATCCAAGCTTTTCCAATTCCTCTAGGATTGCAGCTAGAACCCAGTCTCCAACTACGTCTCTAGGAGGGACAGAATCGAATCGTTCCCCTGGTGTAAGGAACGGCTCACTTGCATTTACCTTATGATCCTTGCGAATGGTATCGTGGAGATGTGCGAGAGATTTTACAGCAAGCGACCGTGAGCCGTAGTCTCGCGCTACTCTCGACAAGCTAGCTAAGCGTAGATACGAGGGCTGGCGCTCGCATAATATATTGAGTGTGTTAACACTGGCTGCTAATGCTTCAAAGCGCTCACTTGAAGTTAAAGATGCATCTTGACTAATGGCATAGAAGGAAATCGCTTCGCTTACCTCAGCACTGCTTCCTGCAGCCACCGTCTGTTCCCAGAGATTGGCGAGTCGTACGCCATATGGCAATTTGGCTATGGTGTGACGCCAGTTGTACGCATTAAGGTTCTTAACTTTTTCTGAGGCGTCCTTGAACCGTTCCGTCTGCATGGTTGGCAGATGGACCGCAGAGTCTAGTAAGAAACCTTGTGCGGCGAGGCATTCGACGCGATCTCGCTTGCAGCAAAATAAATTGAGCAAGTATCTATCCGGCGGCAATTTAGCATCGAAGGGAACCAGTAGATCGAGTCCAGGCACTAGTCGGTAGGAATCATAGCCAAGTGCGGCGAAATTCTGTACCAGTTCCATATGTAGGTCTTCAACTGCCTTTATCTCATATTGAACTAGTGGTGACTGCTCTGAGAAAAATCGTTTACCCCCTTTCAGTATGTTAGCTTCCTCACCTTCCGCATCTATTTTAACGAAGTCAATATCCTGCCATCCATAGCTTTCTAGGCATTCGTCAAGGGTCACTAGGGCTACTGTCTCACTGGCGTTTGTTGATGATTTACCATGAAGTAGTGCATTTAATTCGGAATTATCGTTCAGAGATAATTGTGCCGTGCCACTAGTGCTGGATAGGGCACTCCGTTCAAGGACAACCTGGGTAAAACCATTGGCGGCAATTCCCTCTGCAAGCAATCTTGCGGTACTAGATGCCGGCTCGAAGGCCCACACGCATCCTGTTGGCCCCACTGTTTGAGCCATAGATAGAGTGTAGACGCCGTAGTTAGCGCCGATATCAATGACTTTTTGCCCTGGTTGTAGCAAGCGGCGTAGGAACTTTACCTCGTCTTCAAACCAGTCCTGCTGCTCCAGCAGCACGTAGGGAGTGATCAGATTCAGTGAGTCCGGGACGACGATCTGCACACCGTCGATGAGAGTTAGGGTGATGGTAGTCATGGTTTAAGTGGCCTTTTCAAAATTCATCTTGTGAGGCGGATAGGGACAAGGTGTTAGGGTTTGAGGGGAGAGACTGAGGTTTGAATCTGGCAAAAGTAGCAAAGCGTGCATCAATGCCCCATTGTTAAATTTATCCGGTAATAGAAAATGTTAGGTATTGCTACGCTTCATCTAACCAGCAATTGCGTTAAATATTTCTGACAAACACTTTCGATTTTCGCTGATAGTTATACAGCGACTTCTTCTGCGCGGGCAGCGCAGACACATCGCTTTCGACAAAGCCGCGTTCGATGAACCAGTGCGCGGTGCGCGTGGTGAGCACGAATAATTTTTTTATCTGCTGGGTCTTGGCGACGGAGATCATGTGGTTGAGGATGGCCTCGCCGTAGCCGCGATCGCGGCTCTGCGTTTCCACCGCGAGACAGGCCAGTTCGGCAGCGGCTTCGTTTGGGAAGGGATACAGCGCGGCGCAACCGACGATGCGGTGGTCGTGTTCCAGCACCACGAAGCGGTCGATCTCCTGTTCGAGCAATTCGCGGTTGCGCCGCACCAGGATGCCTTCCTCTTCAAGAGGGCGCAGCAATTTCAATATTCCGCCGACGTCTTCGATGCTGGCATCGCGCAGCGTGTTGAGCGTGCTTTCCACCACCATCGTGCCTATGCCTTCATCGCTGAACAGTTCCTGCAGCACCGCGCCGTCGGTGTGGCGGCTGATCAGGTGGGTGCGTGCCACGCCCGCTTCGCAGGCGCGTATCGCGCAGGGCAGGAACATCGCCACGTCATCCGGCAGTTTGCGTTTAGTAGACATCACGTCTTCAGCCTGTGCGATGGTGAGTTCCTTGAGCAATGCGCCCTTTTTGTCCTGCACGCCGTCGGTGTCCATCAGGAACATCAGTTTGTCGGCATCCAGCGCGATGGCGGTGGCGGTGGCGACGTCTTCCAACGTGACATTGAACACTTCGCCGGTGGGCGAATAACCGAGCGGCGAGAGCAGCACCACTTCGCCGAATTCCATGCGGTCGTTCAGCGCCGCGACATCCACTTTGCGCACGCTGCCGGTGTGCATCAGGTCCACGCCGTTGATAATGCCGATGGGTTGCGCGGTGATGAAATTGCCACCCGCGATGCGGATGTCTGCATTCTCCATCGGCGAATTCGCCAAGCCCATCGATAAAAGTGCTTCGATCTCGACGCGCACCCGCCCGACTGCTTCCTTGACGCACTGCATGGTCTCGGCATCGGTGAGGCGGATGCCGTGATGATAGGTGTCGCCGAGATTATTCTTGGCCAAGTGCTGTTCGATCTGCGGGCGCGCGCCATGCACCAGCACCAGCCGGATGCCCAGGCTGGCGAGCAGATTGAAGTCATGGGTCAGTTCGACGAACTTGCCGTCCGCGACCACTTCACCGCCGAACGCGATCACGAAGGTGCGCCCGCGAAACGCGTTGATGTACGGCGCGACTGAACGGAACCAGGCGACGAAGTCAGCGGATGTGGTGATGGACATATGGAAACTCCCTAGTGCAATATGCTAATTATGACTCATCTAGCAACTGTCCGGCGATCGCCCAATTCTCGTCAGGCAGTTCGTCGAAAGCAATGTAGGTGTTGCGGCTGCGACACGTTACTGATAAAACTACTAGCCATTCGACTAGGCGAGAAAACGACTCTCGCCAAGTCGCTGGTTATGCGCAGCAGCCGATTGCGGGAACAGCCGCGTATACCGTTACTCTTCATCAAGCAGCTTGCCAGCAATCGCCCAGTTCTCATCCGCCAGTTCGTCAAACGCAATGTAGGTATACGACTTCGGCTTGAGCGCGATGCGTTCCAGCGTGTCGGTGATCTCGGCGGCGATCTTGGCTTTCTGTTCGCGGGTCAGCGTGCCGGCGATGCGGATGTTGACGTATGGCATGTTTATCCCCTAAAAATTCACATTTCATCCCAACTACTGCATTGCGCAAAAAATTTCTTGCTTACATATAATCCATATGCGGCGCTGCGAAATTTTTTCCACGCCTTGCATTTGGGCGAACTCTGAATTTTTAGAGGCGCCCATTTGAATAATAGCTACTGGAAATCCCCCCACAGCGTTTGCAATGCCGCCAATCCGGCGACAGCAGCGGTCTCGGTGCGCAGCACACGCGCACCCATGCGGATGGAAGCAAAGCCACACTGCAATGCGGCATCGCCTTCTGCCTGACTGAACCCGCCCTCGGCACCGATCAGCAACACGACTTTGCCCTTCGGTCTGGTTTGCGTGGGCAGCGAGGTGGATCCCTCCTGTAACAAGATGAATTTCGTGATCGGCAATTCTTTTGCCTGCTGCAACCACACCATGATGTCCAGCGGAGCATGTATCTTCGGCAGGATATTGCGTCCGCATTGCTCGCAGGCAGATATCGCAACCTGTTGCCAATGTTCGAGTCGCTTTGTGGTGCGCTCGGCAGTCAGCTTGGCTACGCTGCGCTCGGTGTCGAGCGGCTGGATCTCGGTGACACCCAGTTCGGTGGCTTTTTGTATGACCCAATCCATTTTCTCGCTACTCGACAAGGCTTGCGCTAGCTCCACTTGCAACGGCGATTCCCGGTTGGTGCTGGTTGTGGTGATGTTCCCGACGACCACGCGCTTGCCGCTGATCTCGGCAATAAGACCCCGGCACTCGTTGCCGATGCCGTCGAATATCCCTACCGTGTCGCCTTCTCGTAAACGCAACACACGTATGGCATGGTGAGCCACAGCCTGCGGCAGATCGAATGATCCGCTGAGGGGTAGTGGCGGTAGGCAATAGAATCGGGGCATATTGAACCGGACAAGTCGTCAAGATGGGCGTGATAATATAACGCCCCTCGAGATATTGTCAGGAATATGAAATGGTCAGTATGCAACCTCCCATCTGTGCTTTTGGCTGGAAAGCGCTTGATTTCGATTTGCCCGGTGTGGATGGCAAGCACTATAACTTGGCGAATGCACATGGTAAGAACGGTCTGTTGGTGATGTTCATCTGCAACCACTGTCCATACGTGAAGTCCATCCGAGAACGCATCGTGCGTGACACGCGGGAACTGCAACAGCATGGCATCAACAGCATCGCCATTATGTCCAACGATCCGACCGAGTATGACGAGGATTCGTTCGACAACATGAAGCAGATTGCGCAGCAGTACAACTACTCGTTCCCTTACGTGTGGGACGAGACCCAGCAAATCGCCAAGGATTACGGCGCAGTCTGCACACCCGATTTCTTCGGTTTCAATGCCAATCTTGAGCTGCAATACCGCGGTCGGCTGGATGCGTCGCGCAAAGAGTTGGTCGCCGATGCCCCGCGCGATTTGTTCGACGCAATGTTGCGTGTGGCGCAAACCGGACAGGGGCCGAGTGAGCAGATTGCCAGCATGGGTTGCTCGATCAAATGGAAAAGTGAAACGTAAGACGGCAAATGGAAAGAAGTCAGAATGGTTTGGCGCCTAGCGGCATGGGGGCGTTGCTCAAGGCGGTTATCGCAGCAGTCAAGCTGGTAACCGCAGAAGAGATCATGCCGCGATATCTCAAGGTGGCACACCAACACAAAATCGACGGCAGCTTGTGTACCGAGGCGGACTTGGCCGCCCAGAGTGCATTGACCAAAAAATTACAAGCCATTCTTAACGTTCCCGTGCTGGGCGAAGAGATGCCGCAAGCAGAACAGCGAGTGTTGTGGGAAGAGGGTCATGAAGGCTTGTGGTGCATTGATCCGATCGATGGGACTTCCAACTTTGTGCGAGGCTTGCCGTATTTTGCGGTATCTGTTGCGCTGTTACGCGCTGGCGAGAGTGTGTTGGGCGTAGTATATGACCCCGTAGCAAACGAAATGTTTGCCGCCGAACGTGAGCGCAGCGCGTACCTGAATGGCGAAAAACTGGTTGGCCGCGAAATAGAGGGCGATCTGGCGCATTCATTGGCCTGTGTAGACATGAAGCGACTCAAGAAGAAGTTGGTCTCAGCGCTGGCACTTAGTCCGCCGTATTGTTCGCAGCGCAACTTTGGCGCGAGTGCGCTGGATTGGTGCTACACCGCCGCAGGCCGTTGCGACATGTATCTGCACGGCGGACAAAAGCTTTGGGATTATGCGGCCGGCTCGTTGATCCTGTCAGAATCGGGTGGGCATGCCTGTTGCATCGAGAACGATGATTTCACGTTGGGCGATATCTGGCAGCGCTCGGTGATTGCGTCGCGCAATGAAAAACTGCTCCAGGAATGGAAAAGCTGGATACGGAAGCATCAGTGATATACCGTTAGTGGGAATACGGAGGCCGCTTGAAAATATTGATACTCGGAGCAGGACAGGTCGGTTCGACAGTGGCGGAAAGTCTGGTCGGCGAGGCCAATGACATCACCATAGTGGATACCGATGGCGAGAAATTGCGCCAGTTGCAGGACAGGCTGGATTTGCGCACCTTGATTGGGAATGCCGCGCATCCCTCAATGCTTGAGCAAGCCGGTATTGCTGATACCGACATCCTGCTGGCAGTTACACAAAGCGATGAGGTTAATATGGTGGCATGCAAGCTGGCCGCCAGTCTTTACAACACCCCGACGCGTATCGCACGAATACGAGCAACGGATTATCTAGAGCGTCAAGAGGTGTTCAGCGCGGATAATTTCTGCGTGGATTTTTCGATTTGCCCTGAGCAAATAC
>JBAQWL010000310.1:0-2292 GCA_049298895.1 Gallionella sp. | reverse complement strand
CCTCGTCCAGATCGCGCAGCGCGACGACCTCGGGATGGCGATACAGCGCGTTACTGTCAAAGTTGAACTTGGCATCCAGCGCCAGCACGCGCCCATCCGCGGTCAGCACCAGCGGATTGATCTCGGCCAGCATCGCATCCTTCTCTACAAAGGCGCGATACAAACCTTGCAGCACCGTGACTGCACCCGCGATAGCCGCATCGGGGATGCCGATATCGCGCGCGACCCGCGCCGCGTCCGCTGCGCTCAGTCCGGCGACAGGGTCGATGCGCACGGTGTGGATCTTCTCCGGGCTATGCGCGGCGACCTGCTCGATCTCCATGCCGCCCTCGCTGCTGGCCAGCAATGCCACGCGCTGCGCGCTGCGATCGATCACCATGCCGAGATAAAACTCCTTGGCGATCTGCGCGCCTTCCTCGATCAGCAGGCGGCGCACCACCTGGCCGTCTTTGCCGGTCTGGTGGGTGACCAGATGCATGCCGAGGATCTGCTGTGCCGCACTGCGCACCTCGTCCAGCGAACGCGCCACTTTCACCCCGCCGCCCTTGCCGCGCCCGCCGGCATGTATCTGCGCCTTCACCACCCACAACGCACCGCCCAATTGCTGCGCGGCAGTCACCGCCTCGGCGACGCTGAAACACGCGATGCTGCGTGGCGTAGGAACACCGAGTTGACGCAGGATTTCCTTGCCTTGGTATTCGTGAATCTTCATAAGGATGATCGCCCGGATGGAGCACACCGCGATCGATGCGCAGGCGCAATTTTACCTAAATAATGCCAGACGCAGGTGTGTATCCACCTTGATGCCGGATTGAAAATGACAGCTATTATCTGAAAGTCACCGTCACCTTCAACCCTCGATGTTCGTTCGCCGATACAATCTGCACAGATGCGTGATGCACTTCGGCGATGCGCTTAACGATGGATAAGCCCAAGCCACTTCCGCTGGCCTGGGTACCCAAAGGACGGTAAAAACGCTCCGACACTTTTTCTCGTTCCTGTTCTGGAATGCCCGGACCATTATCACTCACAGTCAGGCTTAACCCTCCCGGCTCATGGGTGACTGCTACCTTAACTAAAGTTCCTGGCACAGTATGCTGAACCGAATTGTCGAGTAGATTGCGTAGTAGCACCCGCAATAGCGCAGGGTTGCCACTCACTGTAGTTTCATCTTCTGGCAGCAACTCGATTCGCACGCCCCTTGCGAGCGCTATCGGAGCCAACGACGCGATCACCTCTTCCGCGATATTCCTGAGTGGGCATGGTTCTGTCACGCCACTATCCAAAGTGTCGACCCAAGACAATGTCAGTAATTGCTCGATCAGATGCGCGGCGCGGTCACAGCCCAGGATCGCGTTGTCGAGCGCGTGGATGCGTTCCGTCTCTCCAGTAGCCGCTCGAGCGACTTGCGCCTGTGCCTTGATCGCGGCCACCGGGGTGCGCAATTCATGGGCGGCATCTGCGGTAAATCGCCGCTCTTTCTGTATCAATGCGGAAATGCGGGCGAACAGCCGATTGAGACGCTCGATCAGCGGCACGACTTCGCGGGGAGCTGCACCCGCGTCCAATGGCGCGAGGTTGCCCGGCTCACGCTGCTCCACTTCACTGGTCAGATCAACCAGTGGGCGCAAGCCACGTGCCACTGCCACCCATAGTAGAATCGCCAGCAACGGTAGAGAAATCAGCATCGGCTGCAACAGGTTGCGGGCAATAGTACGCGCCAGTTTATCGCGCACCTCAGCAAGTTCTGCGACATGAATCAGATACTCGCCGGAATCATCCCATGAACTGTACACGCGCCAACCTTGGTCATTAATCACAACATCACTGAAGCCCTGATCTGTGCCTGCCAATGGCAGTATTGGCGCATTGGCAGAGTGTAGACGCAATTTTTGACCATTTTCCCAAACCTGGAACGCGACACCTGGAGAGTATTTGTAGGGAAGCAAATCTGCATCGTACTCAGTCTCATACTCTGTCCCGATTTCTTCAAGCTCATGCGAACTTTGTGCGACCAACAGGGTGGCGGCTTGAGCCAAGTGCGCATCCAGCACATCATAAAGTTCCTTGCGCGCGTCGAAATAAGTGATTGCAACAGCTGCTCCCCAAACGATCACGACTGTCGTGATTGCTAACGTAAGCAATCTTTGCCTAAGGGACATGTTTATGCTCATCTCAGCTACCCTTGTCAGCCTGGATCAGGTATCCCACCCCGCGTATCGTTTCGACTAGCGCGGGGAAAAGTTTGCGGCGCAAATGATGAATATGTACCTCCACCGCATTACTTTCTAC
>JBAQWL010000309.1:0-3743 GCA_049298895.1 Gallionella sp. | reverse complement strand
CATTTTGGGCAGCTTGTTCCGGTGAAACAAATGCCGACTTCCAGTTCGATATCTGCGTCTGCATGTCGCGGATCTCCTGCTTGTCGCCCGAATTCGTCAATTCGCTGTATATCTTCCAGGTGTCGCTGCTGTCGAAGATCGAGAACTGGGGTTTGTAGCCCAGCAGCCTGGCTTCGGCGCGCAGGATGTGCATGCCCAGCGAATGAAAGGTGCTCACCACCAGACCCTTGGTGTTGGTGTTCTTCAACAGCTCGCCGACGCGTGCCCGCATCTCGTTGGCAGCCTTGTTGGTGAAGGTGATTGCCGCGATGTTGCGCGGCTCGTAGCCGCATTCATTCACCAGATAGGCGATCTTGTGGGTGATCACGCGCGTTTTGCCGCTGCCCGCACCGGCCAGCACCAACAAAGGGCCGTCGAGGTGCGTAACGGCTTCGCGTTGCACTGCATTGAGCTTGCTTAACATTTGAAGTTACTGGCGGGAGAGGTGTTGCGCAAGGTCGCTATGATACCAAAGCTGGCTGGCTTCGATCACTCATAAATAATAAAACCCGTCTAGGAATCCAGTCGTAGGGTGGATAAAGACGCGTAGCGGCACATCCACCGATCAAATGGTGGATGCGTGCCTGACGGCACTTTATCCACCCTACGGTAAGCATTCTTATCTGCGCCTGCCCGGCCGGAAATAATCGGTATTATCGTAATACGCCGCACAGTCGTTGTCTGCCGCCCAGCCCGGTATGCCGAGCAGCGGCACAGGAGAAAGATCGCGGGTGCTGAGACAATGCTCAGGTTTTGCCAAATAGACCGCCAACTGATTGTCCAAATGCGTCAGCTGCTTCATCATCGGCCAACTGAAAAACACTGGCTCCACGGCCAGTAGCAGCCCTTGCCCGGTTATGCCGACATAGGGTCGCTGCACCTTTTCATATAGGCCATGGCCGAACAGATAAAACCCCATCCCAGCCCTCACCTGCTCGCGCCGCTGCCAGAATAATTCCTGCCACTGAAAGTCACGCAGCAGCTCAGCCAATTCTGCTTCAGCGTACACCACGATCACGCCGGATTCATCAAACAAGGTATTCACATCGCGCACCGCTCCCCGTCCTGCGTTGGTCGGCAAATCTGTGCCGCTCGTCAGCGCATGGTAATGGCGTGCATTGAGAATGGCCTTGGTTTTTGGGAAGGTCAACCACACCAGCGCATTGAACAGGTCGTGCCAGTTATCTGCGCGTGTCGGCACTTCCCCCTTGAGATAACAGCGTGGCTCATATTGCGCTTCGAACGGCAGCTTGCCACGCTGTTGAGCCACGAAGCGCAACGGCATTCCGCTTTGCACGGTGATAGGTGATTGGCGTGCCGCGAGCAACGTATTGCAACCTTGCAGCGTCGGAAAACCAGTTGTATCAAGGCAGGCGAGTATCGGATGCAGCGGCGCGAACAAAGGCGATTGCAGCAATGCTTCCCTGTCCCATTCGAGTGCTTGTTTCATGAACGGTGTTAGCTCACAGGATGATTTTCACGACGAGGCCGAGCACAGCACAGACCGCAATGACCTCGATGACGTTGCGTTTGTAGCGGAACAGTGCGATGGTCGCCGCCAGCACGATCAATGCCGACACCCAGTCGAACGTGCCATCAAAGCCTTTCGGCCACAGCACGTGATAGCCGAAGAACAAGGCCAGGTTGAGTATCACGCCGACCACTGCCGCAGTGATGCCGGTGAGCGGCGCGGTGAATTTCAAGTCGCCGTGCGTGCTTTCCACTAGCGGTCCGCCGAGAAAAATGAAGATGAACGAAGGCAGAAAGGTGAAGAACGTCACCACCATTGCCGCACTCGCAGCAGCGAGAAACAGCGCATCCGGGCCGAACAGTGCCTGGCTCCAGCCGCCGACGAAGCCGACGAACGCCACCACCATGATCAGCGGCCCCGGCGTGGTCTCGCCCAACGCTAGCCCGTCCATCATTTGCAGCGGAGTAAGCCAGTGGTAATGTTCGACCGCACCCTGGTAAACATAGGGCAGCACCGCGTAAGCGCCGCCGAAAGTAAGCAGCGCGGCCTTGGTGAAAAACCAGCCCATCTGCGTGAATGTGCCTTGCCAACCGAATTGCTCGACCAGCAACAGCATCGCCACCGCCCAGATCGCTACACCCACTAGCACAACGCGCAGAAACCGAGCCCAACTGAAGCACGCGTGCCCGGGAGGCGGCGTGTCATCATCGATCAGTGCCACGCCCACGTTCTTGCCCGATTTGCCATGCCCGCCGCCGGTAGCGAATTTCTGCGGTGCAACTCTGCCACCTACATAGCCGATCAGCCCGGCCGTCAACACGATGGCCGGGAAAGGCACATCGAACGCGAAGATGGCAAGAAACGCCGCGGCCGCCATCACCCAGAGCACACCATGTTTCAATGCACGCGAGCCGATACGGTAAGCAGCGAACAGCACGATGGCGGTGACCGCCGGCTTGATGCCGTACAACACCCCCGCCACTGCTGGCACGTTGCCGAAGGCGAGATAGATCCACGACAGGAATATCAAAATGAACAGCGACGGCAGCACGAACAGCGTACCGGCGATGATGCCGCCCCAGGTCTTGTGCATCAGCCAGCCGATATAAACGGCAAGCTGCTGTGCCTCCGGCCCCGGCAGCACCATGCAGTAATTGAGCGCGTGCAAAAATCGCCGCTCGGATATCCAGCGTTTACGCTCGACCAGATCCTGATGCATGATCGCGATCTGCCCCGCCGGACCGCCGAAGCTGATGAAGCCCAGTTTCAGCCAATACCAGAAGGCCTGAGCCAGCGTGACCGGTTCAGGGGGCGGTATATTGTCAACTTGGGTGTTGTCAGATCGTTGCTGTTGCGATGTGTCCATGACTCCTCCTTGGAAAGTGTTCCAGGATGCCTCTAAAAACTCAAAGTTCGCCCATATGCAAAGCGCGGGGGAAATTTCGCCGCGCCGCATATATCAGATATGTCAGCAAGGAATTTTTTCCGCAACGCAGCATAACCAGCGACTTGGCTGTCGTCTTTTGACAGCTTAGTCGAATGGCTAGTAGTTACATCAGATGGGATGAAATCTGGGTTTTTAGATGCGTCCTCCAATTAAGAGCAGGCCTTGGACGATTATCGTCTTGAAGCGGGGAGGCTGCTTTATCCCCGAAGGCCGACATTATCAGCACTTCGGCAATGACAATCAAGGCAAAGAGTTATTCCAATCAAAACGTCGTCTCTCCGGCCTCTTTGGCGTAAAATCCAAACCGTCAAAATGCATTGGAGGGCATATCATGAGTAACACCATCACATTGCCGCAAACCATTTTCAAGCGGCTGGAAAAAATATCCGCAGGTACCCGGCGCACCCCGCAAGCGATCATCAAGCAGGCGATTACGGATCGTCTTGAATACGAAGAATGGAAGCTGGCGCAGATTGATGCAGGGCTTGCTGACATCAAAGCGGGGCGCGTTTATTCAACCGATGAAGTCTATAAAAAACTAGGCCTGGTCAAGCATGGCAGCAAAAAGGCAGCTTGAATTTTCAGCGCGCTCCCTTGCCAACATGGAAGTTATCAAGCTGCATATCGCAGCCGATAATCCAGCGGCCGCAACAAAGGTTGGCGAATTCAGGAATGAAGTGCAATTTTGAGTAACGCAGGTCAGGTGGGCGGGATGCGGTAGCATCCATGCCTTTTTGACCAGCCAGTCGAAATTACACAAATGAACTACACACACCTCACCCGAGA
>JBAQWL010000308.1:0-27731 GCA_049298895.1 Gallionella sp. | reverse complement strand
CTGGGGATTCGCTTGGCAAATCTTGACTCTTATCAGGATCTCCTGATGGCGACAAAATTCGAGTAACTGAATTGTTCAAGATCCTCTTTGTATTTCATCATTTTTATCAGGTAACCAGACGGCGTCGCACGGTATATGTCCATCGGGGTATTCTCGAAAAAATGCCAATAGTCCCGGAAGAATCTGCGCGTATCAATATTGCAGCCGCCAAATTCGAACAGGATGACATCAACCTTCTTTCCGTTGATCATATTTCTTGATCCTGACAAGGCATCCAGTTCATGCCCTTCTATATCCAGTTTTAACAGGTGTATGTGCTCAATCCCATGGGCCGGACAATAGTCATCAAGGGTCGTCAATCGAACGGTTTCTGACTGGTCAAACTGTATTCCATAGTGATCCAGATCCCTCTTTGTCAGGGATGCACCCTCTGCGCCATGAGCGTTGTAATGCAACACGGCTTCACAATTTTCATTTCCAAGCCCCAGATTATTCAGTTTGATCCTGTCGTCGACAGGAGAATTAGCCACAAGTATTTTGAAAGTTTCCATGCTCGGTTCAAAGCAGTGGATGTTGTAATGAGACTGACCAATTCTGTTCAGGGCATATTCGAGAAATTGCCCTTTGTTCGACCCAACATCGAAGATGCAGTAGGGAGGCCGATAATTTTTTATTAACAAGTCGAATACTATGAATTCACCATCGTCGGAGATATCGCCACTCGTTCCAATTCCCATTGCATGATTTAGGGAATGCACTTGTGCTGCGAAAAGTTTCTGCACAAAGGCATTCCCCGATATCTTGGTGAGAATATTTTTATAAAGCCCCATGGGGTTCTTTCATAATGCTTATTTATTGTAGAGCGAATATGGATGGGGAGGTTGCTGGAAAACTATAGAGTCCGGCGGAAATAAGCTATGGTTTCTTTAAGGCCGTCTTCCAGGTTGACTCGTGGAGTCCACTCCAGCTTGCTTTGAGCCAAGGTAATATCTGGTTGTCTTTGGCGAGGGTCATCCTGGGGCAGCGGTTTGTAGACCAGTTTGCTGCTCGACTTGGCAAGTTTGAGAATGGTTTCCGCAAGTTCGAGCATGGTGTATTCATTGGGGTTGCCCAGGTTGATCGGCCCGGTGAAGCCGGTTTCGGTTTTCATCATGCGGACAAAGCCCTCGATCAGGTCATCCACATAACAGAAACTGCGGGATTGCTGGCCATCTCCATAAATCGTGATGTCCTCTCCCTTCAAGGCTTGAACAATAAAATTACTGACCACCCTGCCATCATTTGGGTGCATCCGCGGGCCGTAGGTATTGAATATCCTTGCAACTTTGATGTCCAGATTGTGCTGCCGGTAGTAATCAAAAAACAGCGTTTCGGCACAACGTTTGCCCTCGTCATAACAGGAACGCGGGCCGATGGGATTCACATTTCCCCAGTACCCTTCGGGTTGTGGATGCACTATCGGATCACCGTATACTTCGGAGGTGGAGGCCTGAAAAATCCGCGCCTTGACTCGTTTGGCGAGGCCCAGCATGTTGATTGCTCCATGCACGCTGGTCTTGGTGGTCTGTACCGGATCGAATTGGTAGTGCACGGGTGAAGCGGGGCAAGCCAGGTTATATATTTGGTCAACCTCCACATACAGCGGGAAAGTGACGTCATGGCGCATCAGCTCGAAATAGGGATTGCCTATCAAGTGCGCAATATTTGTTTTACTGCCAGTAAAAAAATTATCAACACACAATACATCATTGCCATCTTTGATCAACCGGTCACAAAGGTGCGAGCCCAGGAATCCTGCCCCACCGGTAATTAATATGCGTTTCATCGTGCCTTCCTGGAATTATGCAAATGTTTTTCTTGTTTGCTAAGTGGCATTTGTCTTATGTCTTGCGTACGTATCATCAAAACGATAGATTATGCTGCATGCTCAACTTCAGCATTCGCAAATTGGATACGGTGCAACTGCGCATAAACACCATCCTTTGCCAGCAATTCACCGTGTGTGCCAGTCTCGACTATTTCACCCTTTTGCAGCACGATGATGCGGTCCGCTTTTTCGATTGTGGATAAACGGTGAGCGATGACCAGCGAGGTGCGTCCCTGCATTAAAGTTTCCAATGCGGCTTGGACATGGCGTTCTGATTCGCTGTCCAGTGCGGAGGTGGCTTCATCGAGAATGAGGATGGGGGCATTTTTGAGGATGGCGCGTGCGATGGCGACGCGCTGGCGCTGGCCACCGGAAAGTTTTACGCCTCGCTCACCCACCAGTGTGTTCAATCCTTGCGGCATCTCATTGATGAATTCCATCGCATGCGCGGCTTGTGCAGCGGCGATGATCTCTGCTTCTGGCACTTCACGCATCTGGCCGTAGGCGATGTTGGCGGCAACGGTGTCGTTGAACAACACCACTTCTTGGCTCACCAACGCAATGTTGGCGCGCAAGCTGGCCAACGACAGATCGGCGAGATCATGTCCATCCAGAGTGATGCGCCCGCTGCTCGGCTGATAGAAGCGCGGCACCAGATTGGCCAAGGTGGTCTTGCCGCTGCCGGATGCGCCAACCAGCGCGACGGCTTGTCCAGCAGGAATTTCCAGACAAATGTCGCGCAGTGCCAACCGGTCATCTTGCTGGTAGGACAAACTCACGCGCTCGAATCCTATCCGTCCATCGGCGCGTCCTATTGATATTTTTCCGGTATTGGTTTCACTGGGCGTATCGAGCAGTTCAAATACGCTTTCCGATGCGGCCAGTCCGCGTTGTAAAAATTCACTCACGCCGGTCATGCGTTTGATCGGGGCGGTTAACATCAGCATGGCTGCAATGAATGAAAGGAATCCGCCTACGGTGGTTTCATCGCCGTGTGACTGCACAGTGGCGAGATAGATAATAACGGCCAATGCGATGGCAGCGACCATCTGCACAAGCGGCACATTAGCCGCTGCTGCCATCGTTTGTTTCATGGTATGGCGGCGCACCCAGTTGGCTTGGTCGTTAAAACGGTCGCTTTCATATTGTTGTCCGCCAAACAGTTTAACTACCTTGTGCGCGGCAACACTTTCCTCGATCACTTGTGTGATATCGCCCATCGCCCGTTGCGAATCGCGGCTGGCGTTACGCAACCGACCGTTGATGACTCTTAGGATCATGGCAATGATGGGCAGCATCACCAAGCTGAGCAGGGTAAGCTTCCAGTCGAGATAGAACAGCCAGCCGAGCAGCCCGGCGACGATGATGGAATCGCGGATAATAACCGTCACCACGTTGGTGGCAGCAGCGGTGACCTGGGTTACATCGAAGGTCAGCTTAGAGATGAGATTGCCCGTAGCATGATCGTCATAATAGCGCGTTGGCAAGGTGAGTAATTTGTGGAACATCTCGTCACGCAAATCCATCACAACTTTGTTGCCGACCCAGCCGATAGCATAGGTGCCAATGAATGAGGCGACACCGCGCACGAAAAAAATAACCAATAAGAGCAGCGGCGCGAGCTGGATGACGGTGTCGTCCTTATGTATAAAAGTGCCATCCAGCATGGGCTTGAGTAAAGCAGGCAGCAATGGTTCGGTCGCCGCCGTCATCGCCATGCCAAGGATGGATATCGCAAAGGTGCGCCAATAAGGTTTGACGTAACCGAGAAGACGAAAATAGAGCTGGGTGCTGGTAAGATTCATGGCGCGAACTTTAGCAGAAAATGACTTTATCGTACTGTTACAAGATCATCATATATGTGGGAGTATTGAGTTGCATCGAGCAGATGGCATTAACTTATCAAGCCCGTTAGGCCGCCAACGCGTCATTTTCGCCATGTGCTTGGATGGTGGCGATGAGGCAATAGTAGGGCACGAGACAATCTATAACCAGGCTAGCTCGATAATAGCCTAAGGTCACGGGATGAAATTACCGCAAAGTTTACAGGCCGCTTCTTTTTTGTCGCTCGACTATCTGTTTGGGATAGTTTTGTTGTGCTATCCAGCGCTGCTTTTTCTCGTTCAGGGTGGCATGAACGGTTCCTTATTTTTGCTGGCTGTTCTTTCGCTGATTTTGTTAAGCAGCCGTAAAGGCAATGCTAAATTTTTCGGTAGTGCAGATATAATATTCGCCATTGCTATGTCGTCAGGATTAATAGCTATCTTGATCAGTCAGCTTTATCACCATGATTTAACTGCGCGATATTTTGACTCGGCGGCCCGCTTTCTTTTGGCTATCCCAATTTTTTTGGCTTTGCGTCACATCAAGGAAAACGCGCTTTATATAGTGCAGTATGCCTTTCCGTCGGGCGCCATTGCTGCGCTCACAGCAATAATGATAACAAACCCAGCTATCAGGTATAACGCATCAACCTCATACATGAATCACATACATCTAGGTGATTTGGCGCTGATGCTGGGTTTCTTATCGATATTCAGTATCAATTGGGTTAAGTCGGATCGTTTTATCGTTAAGTTGCTAAAAATATTTGGGTTAGTTGCCGGACTAACAGTTTCGGTATTATCAAGCGCACGGGGTGGATGGATTGCAATCCCGATTTTTGTGGCTGCGTTCATCTACTTTCGCACCAAAGGCAATTTCCTCAAGAAGATAATATTAACTATGCTGTTGATTGGTGTAGTAGGCTTGCTGGGATATTTCTTTGTTGAGCCAATTCATCAACGTTTGTGGTCGGTTTATTCAGATTTGACTTTGTTTGCAAGCGGAAATGCAGACACTTCAATTGGGGTGCGTTTTCAATTGTGGAAGGCAGCTTTCCACTTAATTGCAGAGAACCCTATCTTTGGGGTCGGCGCAGACGGATTCGGGAGGGCAATGGACGCACTAAGCTCATCAGGATTTATTACGCCTATCGCTGCAGAGTACGGCAAGGGGGAGGTACACAACGAAATTTTGGCGCATACGGTACGCTTCGGGATCTTTGGCTTGTTTTTCATCTTGGCGGTTTATTTTGTCCCTTTTTATCTTTTTCTGCGTGCTGTAAAGTCGGGCACACATCAACAAAACACGGCAGCGCTGATGGGCGTTTGCCTTACTCTCGGCTTCTTTGTATTTGGCCTGACTGTTGAAACATTCAATCTAAAAATGACTGCAGCCTTTTACAGCCTTACCGTGGCTGCCTTATTAGCAGCAGCAACTCGTAAGCCAAGTACCAGTGAAAGTAATTTAACCAGTGCATCTAAAGCATAAATGTTTAGCATCGTCATCCCCAGCTGGAACAACCTCCCCTATCTGAAGCTCTGCGTAGAAAGCTTGCAGAAACATTCCAAATTTGAGCACGAAATTCTGGTGCACCTGAACGATGGGTCGGATGGTTCGCTGGAATGGGTCATATCTCAAGGAATCAAATACACGCACACGGTCAAGAACGTCGGGGTTTGTATTTCCGTGAATCATCTGGTGGCGCAGGCCAAACACGATTGGGTGTTGTATATGAACGACGATATGGTCGCCGCGCCCGGTTGGGATATTGCTTTCGCCGAGGCGATCGGATCGGTGAATACCGACCTCGCACTATTTTTCGGTACCTTGATTCAACCTGAAAACGGCGGCAACGACATCATCATCAAACAGAACTTCGGCGAGTTGTCCGCTACATTCGACGAGGCAAAGTTTTTGCAGCAATATCTGGCAGATAATCGCAGCGATAAGGAAGGGGCGGCATTGCAACCCACCTTGGCTCACAAAAGATGGTGGAGCATAGTCGGTGGATATAGCCTGGAATTTTCTCCAGGCATGAGCAGTGATGACGACCTACTGATGAAATTCTGGGTGCTGGGCTGCCGCAACTTCCGCATCGTCGGTGCAAGCCGCTTCTACCATTTTGGTTGCAAGAGCACTGGGCGCATCAAACATAATCTGGGCGGTCGAATTTTCGTGATGAAGTGGGGCATCACCCAGATCGAATTTCACCGTCTCTATCTACCCTCGCTCAGAAAGCCCAATGGTGGCAATACTGCAAACAATCCGCACAATTTTGTTCGTGGTTCCTGGTTGGGCAAATTAAGGCGAGTGGGTTATGCGCTGCGCTACAACTACCCACTGGAAGACATTGAGGCGTGGGAAGCTTTGCCCGGGCGTGGCGAATGGAGCGAGGGTAACTAGCTTGGGTGCTCTAGAGACTGTACTTGTTGCATGGCTTTGAGCATCACTTCGCCCATCAGTCAACATCCTGTCAGCGCAGGCATTATTGATTCTACCCGTCCATATGCAGCACATCATTACCGGATGAAGATAAAGAAATAATTCGTAGGAATTGAAAAGCATCAGGCAGCGCTAAAAACGGCAGTATGTAAGAGCAGGACGGATTCCATCAAAGTGATACAAATATCTGTTACGCTATTTTACAGATAAACACGGTGGGATGACGTGATGGCGATTTATGCGGTGGGTGATATTCAGGGCTGCCATGCCGAACTGGTGCAGCTGCTGGAGACTGTTCGTTTCGATGCGAAGGTGGATCGGCTCTGGCTGGTCGGCGATCTGGTGAACCGAGGACCGGATTCCCTGCAAGTGCTGCGCCTAGTCAAATCGCTGGGCGATAGCGCGATCACTGTACTTGGCAATCACGACCTGCACCTGCTTGCCGTCGCGGGAGGCGTGGCCGAATTGCACAACATCGATACTCTGGATGAAATACTCAACGCCCCGGATCGCGACGAGCTATTGTATTGGCTCCGCCATCAGCGTCTGTTACACGCAGCAGACGGCTATGTGCTGGTACACGCCGGGCTGTTGCCACAATGGAGCGTCAAACAGGCTGCCAGTCTTGCGCGCGAAGTGGAGCAAGCTTTGCGTGGCGACAACTATGCTGTGTTTCTGGCGCGCATGTATGGCAATGCACCGCATCTGTGGGATGATGCCCTTACTGGCTACAAACGCTTGCGTGTCATCGTCAACGCCCTCACCCGCATGCGTATCTGCACCCTGCAAGGCGAGATGGAATTCAGATTTAAAAGCGAAGTGGAAAAAATCCCCGCAGGGTATTTGCCGTGGTTCGACGTGCCCAAGCGTGCCAGCGCAGACGCAACCATTATCGTCGGACACTGGTCGGCACTGGGGCTGAAGATCGAACCGCGCGTCATCGCGCTGGACACCGGCTGTTTATGGGGTGGCCCGATGACCGCGATACGACTGGAAGACCGGCAACTCTTCCAGGTAAGCTGCAACAACCCGGTAGCGAAGAATTGGTGATTAGCGGACTTTCGCCAGCAGTAGCAGCATCATTTCTTCTGCCTGCCGCGCATACCCTCCACCGAACAGGTTGGCATGGTTGAGGATGTGATAGAGATTGTAGAGATCGCGACGAGTGGCGTAGCCTGCATCCAGCGGATACGCGGCGCGATAGGAGGCATAGAAATCTGAGGTGTAGCCACCGAACAGTTCCGTCATCGCGAGGTCGCATTCCCTGTCGCCGTAATAGGCTGCGGGGTCAAAGATCGTCGGCGTACCATCCGCAAGAAAAGCATGGTTGCCGCTCCACAGGTCGCCGTGCAGCAGCGAAGGTTGCGGCGTGTAGCCCTCGAAGAAGGCGGGCAGCGTGTCCAGCAGTTTCTCGCCCAAGCGTTGCAACTGGCCACCGTAACCGTTTTTTGCAGCAAGCCGCAATTGAAAACCCAGGCGCCGTTCGCGCCAGAATTCTATCCAGTTATCCGACCAGCCATTTGTCTGCTGCGTAGTGCCGATGAAGTTGTCTTGCGCGAATCCGAATTTGATATTTGAAAAACGATGCAGCCTGGAGAGTTGTTCACCGAGCAGTGCGGCATTACCGTGTGAGTTCAATTCCAGGTATTCCAGCACCAAAAAGCTTTGCCTGCCTGCGATGCCGTGCGTGACATGGCGCGGCACACGGATGGTGCTTGTTGCGTCGATCGCGTCGAGCCCTGCTGCCTCGGCGACAAACATGGGCAGATGTTGCGCGTCGTTGAGTTTGAGAAAATAGCGTGAACCATCGATCCCCTCCAAGAGGTACGCCTCGTTGATGCTGCCGCCTCCGACAGGTGTTGTGGCGCGCAGCGTTAAGGGGCGATGCGACGCATCGCTGATGGCGGTGGAGATATGGGCGAGGAGTTTGGCTTCCATGAGTTGTATTCGGAAAGTATCGTCATTCCCGCGCAGGCGGGAATCCAGGCAATTGAATTATTCCCGCAACGCGGGACAACATTGTCTTGGTTTTGTCTGCTGCGCAGAATCTTTGATTAACTGGATTCCCGCCTGCGCGGGAATGACAGTAGTGCTTACAGCTTGATGAAATGACCGAAGTGGTGTTCATACAAGCCCGCCAGTTCGGCGCGCGTGTATTTGTGGTTCTGTCCGCCGCGGCTGGCGATCTTGAGCGAGCCCATCAGCGAGGCGAGACGACCTGTTATCTCCCAATCCCATCCTTGCTGGATACCGTACAGCAGGCCGGCGCGATAGGCATCGCCGCAACCGGTCGGATCGACGATGGCTTGCGGCTTGGGCGTTGGGATGGCGATCTGTTTGCCGTCTGCATGGATCAGCGAACCATCCGCGCCCAGTGTGATGATTAATGCTTTTACGCGTTGCGCAATCTCGGCCAATGTCTTGCCAGTCTTGTCCTGCAACATCTTGGCTTCGTAATCATTTACGGTAACGTAAGCGGCCTGCTCGACGAAACTCAGCAGTTCCGCACCGGAGAACATCGGCATGCCCTGACCCGGGTCGAAAACGAAAGGGATGCCAAGATCGGCGAATTCCAGCGCATGCTGGAGCATGCCCTCGCGGCCATCCGGCGCGACGATACCGAGGGTGATTTCTGTTGCCGATGCGACGCTATTCAAATGTGATTGCGCCATCGCACCAGGATGGAAAGCAGTGATCTGATTGTCGTCCAAGTCGGTGGTGATGAAGGCTTGTCCGGTAAAGGCTCCCGGTACGAGGCGAATATGTTTCTGAGTCAGGCCCAGATTTTCCAGGCGCGTGGCGTAAGGTGTGAAGTCGTCGCCCACGGTTGCCATGATCAGTGGATGCCCACCGAGCATTTGCAGGTTGTAAGCGATGTTGCCCGCACAGCCGCCATATTCACGGCGCATCTCCGGCACCAGAAAGGCGACATTGAGGATGTGGATCTGATCGGGGAGGATGTGTTTCTTGAATTGGTCCTTGAACACCATGATGGTGTCGTAGGCCATCGAACCGCAAATCAGTGTGTGCATCGCGCAACCTTTAGAATGGAAGGAAAGGCACGAATTGTATCATCGGGCAGGCGGCGGTTTCTCTCACCGCGAACCAATGATTTTCGTGCCATGGCAGAGGTTGCGTCCCTGCCAAGCGTGTGGCTTAGACCGCATGTCGTCATGTACAATTACACAGCTAGTCATATATCCCGATTATCCCGATGTGGTTGCTTAAAATAGGATCGAAAGTTTATCAGGGGATTAATGATGTCCAAGCTTTCAAGGGCGATGGCCGCGCCCGTCGGGCAGATTCGGAAGCAGTAAGCTACCGCATAATAATAGCGATGCTTGAATTTTTGGCGATTCCCAAATATCGACCGCTTGATATGCGATAGCGGGCTTTTTTAAGACCACCAATGACTACATGAATATCAAATTCCAGCGCGCGGTTGACCGATACATAGGCATCCCGATATGCGCGTTGTTTTCCTTGCTGGATCGTATCCGCGGCAAGGCAACCATCACCACTCCGCCGCGCAGGATATTGGTCATCCTGCTTTCCGAGATGGGCAGTCTGGTGCTGGCTCATCCGATGTTTGCGCGTCTGAAGCAACAGTATCCCGGTGCAGACATCCATGTGCTGGTGTTTGCCAAGAACCGCGAAGTATTGGATCTGCTCAACGTGGTTCCTATAGACAACGTGCTGACACTGGATGATGGCTCACTAAGTGGCTTGGTTGAAGACAGCCTCAGCGTCATCCGCGCCTTGCGAGCGCTCAAGATTGATGCAGTGATCGACTGTGAATTGTTCGCTCGCATCAGCAGCATCTTTTCATTTCTTTCCAGCGCACCGTTGCGCGTAGGTTTTCATCGCCATACCCAGGAAGGCCTGTACCGCGGCTCGTTCATCAATCGTCCGGTGCTGTATAACCCGTACCGGCATCTGTCGCATCAGTTTTTGACTATGGTCGCGGCACTCGAGTCCTCCACCGTGCCGCTCGCCAAGTTACAGTCCCCGCCCGATCCCTGCATTCCGCCGCTGTTGAATTTTGCCAAGCAGGAACTGGAACAGGTCACCACACAATTACACAAGGACTTTCCCTCGATCAAGGACAAACCGCTGGTACTGGTCTATCCCAGCGGCGGTATCCTGCCGATACGTGCCTGGCCGATTGAAAACTACAACCAACTGTGCACAAAGTTGCTGGACGAGGGCTATGCGGTGGGGGTGATCGGCCTCACAGGGGACCAGCCGGTAGCGCGGGTCATCGTCGATCATTGTCAGCGTCCCCACTGCATCAACCTGGCCGGTTACACCAAATCGGTGCGGCAACTGCTGGCGTTGTTTCATCGCGCCTCATTGCTGGTCACCAACGATGGCGGACCGGGACAATTCGCCGCGCTCACGCCGCTGCCTACGATCACCTTCTTCGGTCCCGAGACACCGCAGCTCTATCAGCCGCTGGGCAGCAATGGCTACAGTTTCTTCCTGTCACTACCCTGCTCGCCCTGCCTCACCGCCTACAACCACCGCAATTCGCCCTGCGATGGCGACAACCAGTGCCTGAAACTGATCACGCCCGAGCAAGTGTTGGCAAAGGCACGCGAGATGCTGGCCAGTGACATAGACAGGTTGAACAGGCGACTCGCATGAGGCCGATCACCAGACTTGCCAAACTGCCGTTGCTGGCCTGGTTTCTGAAAAAGCGCTTCATCAAATTCGGCACCGTCGGGGCTTCCGGTGTGCTGGTCAACTTGGGTGTGTTGTATCTGGGCCAGGAATTCCTGTTCACGGTGATCCAGTCACACGACACGCGGCTCAACGTATCGCTGGGACTGGCGATTTTTTGTGCGACCGCGAACAACTTCTACTGGAACCGTCACTGGACCTGGAGCGACCGCACGCATCATCCGGACAAACATCTGATCCTGCATTTTGGCCAATATGCACTGGCGTGTTGGATGGGCATCGTGGTGCAGGTGATCCTGACCAAGCTGTTCGTGGTCTATGTGTATTACCTGATCGCCAATGCGGCGGCGATCGTACTGGCCAGCGTGTTCAACTTCCTGGTGAACAATTTCTGGACGTTCCGCAGCCACAAGCCGGCGGATGAGATTGCGCTGCCCATTATTCCCGAGCTGGAGGCTGATGAAATCAAGAAAGGTTCATCTGCGCATGAAGACAAATGATCACAAGCTGCGTCTGGGTTGGTACGTACTGGCCTGCCTGCTGGCAGCGCTCACTTATTTCTATGGTCTGGACAGCCAGAACATCCCGAAGAATGGCGATGAATATCCGTACGAACACATCGTTCGTCTGACCGCTGCCAGCGGCGAGTTGCTGCCGCTGCAGTCGCAGATGGAGAACATGCGCAACACCAAGCCGCCATTGCTGTTCTGGCAAGGCATTGCATCCACCGGGTGGGGTAAGGATTGGACGCTGTGGCAGTTGCGTTATCCGAGTGTGATCTACACCTTGCTGACTGCAACGATGCTGTTCCTGCTTGGCTGTAAATTGACCGGTAGACTTGAGACCGGTTTTGTCGCCGCATTAACATTTCTGGCCTTTTTTTCCACCTATCGCTTCGGACGCCCCTTCCTGACCAATCCGCCCGAGGTGTTCTGGATCTTCCTGCCGTTCTTCGTGCTGTTGTATTGGTGGCAGACGTCCGCGTCGCGCTTCCTGATTCCGCTGTTGCTTGGCATCAGTATCGGGATCGGCTTTTTGTATAAATCGTTCGCGCTGGGCCTGCCGGTTACGCTTGGACTGACTGGGTGGTATCTACATCAGCGTCACTACCGTGTGGCAGCATTCCTCAAGCAGGACGCGTTGAAGGTCATGATCGCCGTTTCGGTAGCGGTCATGATTTTCGCGATGTGGTTCGTGCTCGATTCCGATCCGCAGGCGGTGTGGAAAGAATTCGTGGTGGGTGAGAACATCAGCAAGTTCGATCCGCACGGGCCGAGCTATCTGGAGAAATTACTCTGGGGTGGTTCGAGCATCTGGAGTTATGCAATCGCCTTCCTTACCAATGCGGGCTTGCTTACATTTATCGTGGCGGCGTTATTTTTTGTTACTTACAAAAACCGCTATCAGCTTAGCCACGAAGAGAAACTGTTGTGGATATTGGTTGCTGTATTCTTCTTCAGCTTTGGTTTGCCCAGCCAACGCTCGGGACGATATCTGCTGGATGTGATGCCGGCTGTAGCATTGCTGTGCGCGCTGAATTGGCAGCAGATCAGCCGAAAGGCGTTCATCGTCACCCTAGCCTTGGCGGGTACAGCGCTTGCCGGGTTGGCGTATCTGGCCGTGCGGCTGCAAGCTGCAATGACCGATGTGCAGATGTTCCCGCTAAGCTTCTGGCTGCTGATGTCCTGTACCGCGATATTGGCGCTGCTGGCTATCGCTGTGCCCCGCTACACCCGTCCGGGTGTCAACGTCGTCGCGCTACTGGTGCTGCTGTGCTTCGCTGCCTTTCTGAAACCGCTGGATGGTGATCTGGGGAATTATAGTCCAGATGCACAGCGCTATGCGCAAGGCAAGGATGTGTGGGTGCCGTGCAACTTCAGGGCCATGGACGAAGGTCACCGCTTCATCTTGCCGGGTGCGGAGATACATGGCTATAGCGAGGATCAGAATTTGACTGTGGACAAACTGGCGGCACGCTACCCGTTATTCGCTGCAAGAGTTCCATTGAGCGTCAACGTCCAGGAGGGAGGTTGTGCAAACTGCAAGGTCATCGGTCAGCGTCTGGATATCCGCGGCCGTCACAGCTCGGTTGAATTGAAAGAGATGTTCATCGAAGGGAAAGTCTTCCAGCATCTGTTCATCAGAGAAGTGCTGATGGCATCGCCCGAAGGCGGAAAAGTCATCCTGACGGAGTCTCTCACGCAAATATGTCGCTGATACGTGCGCCCATCGTTCGCAAATACGCTACACGCCGCAACGCGGTATTTGTTGCGTTATTGCTCGCAGTGGAAACTGCCGCTTTTAAAGTCACTGATCGGCCGTCACCGGCTCTTTTTCAGATGCCTGCCATCGCGACGCAAAATAGGAATTCATTGCCAATTGTTCAGAGTCACTTCGTATCCAGCACACAGAATATCCATACTCATGCGGCCTCACTGGTCGAGCTGGGGGACGGGCGCATCCGTGCCTTCTGGTTTGCCGGCAGCCGTGAAGGCGCGCAGGATGTCGAGATCCGCAGCGCAGTGTTCGATCTCGCGAGCAATCGATGGGGAGCCGAGCAAAGCATCGCCAATCGTGAAGACACTCAGCGCTCGCTTTTGCGCTACGTAAAGAAACTCGGCAACCCGGTTGCGCATCGCGCGACAGACGGCACACTTTGGCTGTTCTATGTGACCGTGTCGTTGGGCGGTTGGGCGGGCAGTTCGATCACGGCTACCACTTCAACTGATAACGGTGCAAGCTGGAGCCCGGCGCAGCGGCTGGTCACCTCCCCGTTCCTGAATATCAGCACACTGGTCAAAGGCACACCGTTCAACTACAACGATGGCAGTATCGGGCTGCCGGTGTATCACGAATTCATCGGCAAATTTGGTGAACTGCTGCGTATCAGCAAATCGGGTGAGATCATCGACAAAATCCGACTCAGTTCCGGTAATACCAGTCTGCAACCGGTGGTGCTGATCGAAAGTCCGCAGCATGCATTGGCGTTGATGCGCTATTCCGGCGCGAGCCCCAAACGAGTGATCTCAACCACGACGAACGATGCCGGACTGCATTGGAGCCCGACTCTTAGGACAGCGCTGGTTAACCCGGATGCGGCGATCTCGGGTGTGGTGTTGTTGGATGGGTACATTTTGATGGCGCTCAATGACATCAAACATGGCCGCGATGAACTGTCGTTAGTGGTTTCAGTGGATGGTGGAATAACCTGGAAAAGCCTTTACCAGCTGGAAGACCAGCGCGGACAACCTACCGATCAGGCGCGTTATGTGGAAGTTACTGCTAAGCTGGCCATGGCTACGGGTGTCGGCATCACCAATGCAGCTGACTATGCGAAATCTGCCCAGCGAAATAAATGTGACGCGCAAGGCTGCGGCTTCGAGTTTTCCTATCCTTACCTGATCCAGGCGAACAATGGCGATTTTCACCTGGTGTACACCTGGAACAGAAGCTTCATCAAGCATGTCAGGTTCACCCGCGCCTGGCTGGATCAACAATTGAAAATCGCGCCAAAGGAAAAATTGCCCGATGCCCAGCTTCACTGATCTTTCCGGCTTGACCGGTGTAGCGATTGCGGGCACGGCAGCATGTGTGCTGATGCCAGGAATTGCGCGACTCGCCAAACCTAAACTAGCCATCTTGCTGGGCGTGGTCTTTGTGATGTTGCTGATCCCGTTCAGCGAACTTCCGTTCGCTGCCTATCTGCGCGGTGCGACCGGCGACCTGAGCATCACGACGTTACTGCTACTGTGGTGTGCGTTGTTAAGACCCTGGTTCGATTGCGGCATGATTGATGCCAAGTCCCACCGTGCACTGTTGATACCGATCGTGTTCGCTGCGCTGTTACTATATCCGCTGGCCTTGGGGGTGTCTTCATTCGATCCTTATCGCTTGGGCTACGGAGATCCGCAGTTCGTTGTTTTGCTGCTGCTGGCCGCGCTGGCGGCATGGATTTGGAAATATTACTTAACCACACTATGCATTGCTTTTGCTACTCTGGCTTGGGCAATCGGCTGGTATGAATCGGGTAACCTCTGGGATTATTTACTCGACCCGTTTGTGTCGATATACGCTTTGTTCACCATTACACGGCACACAGTGAAGACGTTATTACAGCGAAGCAAGTCGTTGGCGTGAAAATTAACATGGCGAATTTAAAGTGGGTATAACCCAATGACGGCGATTAATCAGGAAAGCCGCTTCTCGGCATCGTGGTGGGCATGGCCCGCTCCTGCATCCGTTAAGCAGGCTCAGTAGAAAGGATGGATCACCCGCGTCCGAATAACACCAGCCCCCACACCACTAGCACATTCATGATACTTAGGAGCACTGCAGCGCTGGCAATGTCTTTGGCGCGTTTGGCGAGTGGGTGTTGTTTCAGCGAGGTGTGATCCACGGCGGTTTCAAGTGCGGAGTTGACCAGTTCGACAATTAGCACCAGCAGGATGCTGGTGATCATCAAGGCTTTGCCGAGAGGGCTGGCAGGCAACAGTAGCGCGACGGGTATCGCAGTCGCAGCGATAAAAATTTCTTGGCGAAAAGCAGCCTCATGTTGCCACGCGGCGCGTAAACCCTGTAATGCGGTAACGGTTGCGCGCCAGACGCGGGTTAAACCGGGGCGGTGCTTGTTGGGGTTTTCCACGCTAATCTTTCTCCTTCAGGAATCATTTGCCTGCTAACTTGAATGCGGCAGCGTTCACCCGCTCAGGTAAAGTGCTCAGCAGGACTATCGCCGCGAGTTACACCGCTGGACCTGCATAAGATTCAACCGGCGGACAGGAACAAATCAGATTTTTATCACCGCGCACATTGTCGATACGGGCGACACTAGGCCAGAACTTGCTGTCCCTTACCCACTTCAACGGAAACGCAGCCTGCTCTCGGGTATAGCTGTGCTGCCAGTCATCGTTGACCACCGCTCTGGCGGTATGCGGGCAATTCTTGAGTACATTGTCGTTTCTATCCGCTTTGCCTGAGATGATCGCGTCGATCTCCTTGCGTATCGAGATCATCGCGGCGCAAAACCGATCCAGTTCTTCCTTGGATTCACTTTCGGTCGGTTCAACCATCAAAGTATCGGCCACTGGAAAAGAAACAGTGGGGGCATGATAGCCGTAGTCCATCAAACGCTTGGCAATGTCACCTACTTCCACACTCGCATCGCGCTTGAACCCGGCACAGGCCAGGATCATTTCATGCGCACAGCGTCCATTTTTGCCGCTATACAAGGTCGGATAATGATCCTTCAATGACTCCTTGATGTAGTTGGCATTCAGTATCGCCAAGCGGGTGGCCTCTGTCATGCCCTCCCCGCCCAGCATTTTGATATAGCCGTAAGAGATTAACAGGATCAAAGCGCTGCCGTAGGGTGCGGCGGATATGGCGTGTATCCCATGCGCACCGCCGGTCTGAATCAACGGGTGGCCCGGTAAAAAAGGTGCCAGATGTTTCGCAACACCGATGGGGCCCATGCCGGGACCGCCGCCGCCGTGCGGGATGGCAAAGGTCTTGTGCAGATTCAAATGACAGACATCTGCACCGATATTGCCCGGACTGGTCAGGCCGACTTGCGCATTCATGTTGGCCCCGTCCATATAGACTTGGCCGCCGTTGGCATGGATGATGCCAGTGATCTCATTGATACTTTCCTCGTAAACTCCGTGGGTACTGGGGTAAGTGATCATCAAGCAGGCCAGATCATCCTTGTGTTGTTCAGCTTTTTCGCGCAGATCGGCCACGTCGATATTGCCTTGCTTGTCGCATTTCACCAGTACGATCTTCAAGCCGCACATCGCTGCACTAGCCGGGTTGGTACCGTGTGCCGAGGTGGGTATCAAGGCGATGTTGCGGCGTGCATCTCCGCGTGATTGGTGATAAGCCTGAATGACCAGCAAGCCGGCGTACTCTCCTTGCGCACCGCTGTTCGGTTGAAGACTCATTTTTGCGAAGCCGGTAATTTCGCTCAGTGCACTATCCAGTTCAGCGATAACTTCCTGATAACCAATCGCTTGCCAGATTGGAACAAAGGGGTGGATGTCGGCAAATTCCGGCCAGGTTAATGGGATCAATTCAGCGGCGGCATTCAGTTTCATCGTGCAAGAACCCAATGAAATCATCGAGTGCGTCAGTGACAAATCCTTGTTTTCCAGCCGCTTGATGTAACGCATCATCTCTGATTCGGAGTGGTAAGTGTTGAAAACCGGGTGCTGCAAAATGCTCGAGCTGCGCGGCTGGATTAAAGAATTTTGCGCAAGTACCTGCGCCTCGGTCACCTGTGCAGCGGCTTTGCCAGCTGCTTGAGCAAACACAAAGATGATCGCGCTCAAATCATCGGCATCGGTGGTTTGGTCTAGCGAAATAGTGATCGCGTCAGCGGTATAGCGGAAATTTATCTGCGCCGCCTCGGCCAGTGTTCTGATTTTTGCACTTTCTGCGCTATTGATCTTCAGGGTGTCAAAGTAAATACCTGGGTCGACCGCATAGCCCAGTTTTTTTAGTTCTGCAGCTAACGCGACGGCAGAAAGATGTACTTGTTGGGCAATGCCTTTAAGGCCTTCCGACCCGTGATACACCGCGTACATGCTGGCCATGATGGCCAGCAACGCTTGAGCGGTACAAATGTTGGAAGTGGCTTTGTCGCGGCGAATATGTTGCTCGCGTGTTTGCAATGCCATGCGCAATGCCGGATTGCCGGCCGCATCGATCGATACGCCTATGATGCGACCCGGGATGGCGCGCTTATAAGTTTCACGACACGCAAAGTAGGCAGCGTGTGGTCCGCCGTAACCCATTGGCACGCCGAAACGTTGGGTGCTGCCGACCACTACATCAGCGCCCCATTCGCCCGGTGGTGTTAAAAGCACCAGGCTCAATACATCGGCGGCAACGGCTATCGTGACACCGCTGGCTTTGGCTTTCCTTACAAAATCAGCGTAATCGTGAACCTTGCCATCCGCGCTAGGATATTGGAGCAATGCGCCAAATATGCTGCCATCCAAAGTCGCTGTTTTGAAGTCGCCGATGACCAATTCGATGCCCATCGGCGTCGAACGCGTCTTCAATAAATCGATGGTTTGCGGATAGCATTCGTCGGAAACAAAAAATTTGTTCGCACCCTTTTCAATCGCCCCATGTGAGGGGTTGCTGAACAACATTGCCATTGCCTCAGCTGCAGCAGTCGCCTCGTCCAGCAAGGATGCGTTGGCGATTTCCATCCCGGTCAGATCCATAATCATGGTCTGGAAATTCAACAATGCTTCCAAACGCCCTTGAGAAATTTCGGCCTGATAAGGCGTGTAAGCGGTGTACCAACCCGGGTTTTCCAGAATATTGCGCTGCACCACTGCAGGAACGATGGTGTTGTAATAGCCCAATCCTATGTAAGTCTTGAACACCTTATTTTTCGCCGCAACTCTGCGCAAGTGTTTGTGGTATTGGTACTCGGTCATTCCCTTGGGTAAATTCAAAGGCTTTTTCAAGCGGATAGCGGCCGGGACGGTTTGTGCAATCAGTTCATCGACGGAACGCACGCCGATTTTCCCCAGCATGGTCGCCACATCGCTAGCGCTCGGACCGTTATGACGGTCGACAAATTTATCAGTATGAATCATGGGAAAATAGGATCAAGGAGTTAGGATAGATGGACAATGAATGAGGATCAAGGAGAGATTTAACACGCTTCACAACCCTCTACTGAGTTCCAGAGTTTAGTGTGCTTCGCTATCCACTAATGCTTGGTAAGCTTGTGCAGTCATTAGTGTGGCCACATCGGCTGCATTGTCTGGCTTCATCTTGAATATCCATGTGCCAAAAGGATCAGTGTTAATGGCTTCTGGAGTGTTATCCAGATCACCGTTTACGGCTGTTACTGTTCCGCTTACCGGCGCGTAGATGTCCGCAGCGGCTTTCACCGATTCGACTACTGCGCATTCTTCTTTGGCTTTAAGTTTGCGCCCGACCTTGGGGCTTTCCACGAACACCATGTCGCCCAGCAGTTCTTGCGCGTGCTGGGTGATGCCGACGCTGAGGGTGCCGTCAGTTTCGGTTTTGATCCATTCGTGGGAGGTTGTGTATTTCAAATTTGCCGGGTTGTTCATGATCTGTTCCTCAAGAAAATTAAATTAAGCCCTTGCCGTTACGGGCGAACGGATACTTCACTACTTTTGCCGCGAGCATTTTATCGCGTATTGCCACTTGTACTTGGTCACCGACTTGCACTTCTTTAGGTGTCCGTGCCAAAGCTATGGATTTTTCAAGGGTAGGCGAAAAACTGCCACTGGTGATTTCGCCTACACCGTGAGCCGTAAGTACGGTCTGGTGGCTGCGCAATACTCCGCGATCTTGCAATACCAGCCCGATCATTTTGTGCGTAGGCGGGTTTGCCAACAGTGCTGACTTGCCGATGAAGTCGCGTTCGCTCTTCAAGTCTACCGTCCAGGCCAGCCCTGCTTCCAGTGGATTGACAGTTTCATCCATGTCCTGTCCGTACAGATTCATGCCCGCTTCGAGGCGCAGGGTGTCGCGTGCGCCCAGGCCGATAGGCTTGACTCCCTTGTCAGCTAAAGCTGCCCAAAAAGCCGTCGCAGCTTTGGCGGGTATCATCACTTCAAAACCGTCTTCGCCCGTGTAGCCAGTGCGTGCAATGAATATCGCGCCCATTTCGACCGCGCTGAAAGGTGTTAGTCCTTCAGATAATTCCCGGCTGCCAGGCAACACGTTCCATACTTTCGTGCGTGCATTCGGGCCTTGCACGGCAATCATCGCTATCTCTGGGTGATCGGTGATCGTCAATGATGGTGCATGCATGCTGGCCTGTTGCTTCATCCACGCAATGTCCTTGTCGGCAGTGCCCGCGTTCACCACGATGCGGAACCAATCCTCGCGCATAAAATAGACGATCAGGTCGTCGATCACCCCGCCACTCTCCAGCAACATGCAGGAATACAATGCTTTGCCGGATTGTGTGAGCTTGTCCACATTGTTAGCAAGCAGATAGCGTAGAAAGCTGCGCACTTCAGCTCCGGATAAGTCCACCACGCGCATATGCGACACGTCGAACATACCACTATCGTTGCGCACCTGATGATGTTCATCAATCTGCGAACCGTAATTCACCGGCATGTCCCAACCGCCAAAATCGACCATTTTTGCGCCCATGGCGCGGTGTGTTGCATTTAGCGGCGTTTGCTTGAGTGACATAGTTCCCTTCCAAAATGAAAAAGGCGCAACACGAATTCGTGTTGCGCCCCATCTGTCCTCGGTACCTGAGAGATTACGACAGGTGTCGCGTGCCCCTTCGGTGGTTGTTTTTATCCAACGCTCTCCAGATTTGCCTGTGCCTATGGTTCTTTGCGCCTGAGCGGTTGCGGGTGTTACGCCTTCGGCGGTGTCAGCATATGATTAAGGTACTGGCGGACACGCTCTCCCATTGGTCTGAACGGCGAAGCGGAATATACCGGAAATTACGCGGCATGACAAATTAGAGTGGCGTTGGATTTAACCAGCGATTGGGCTATTCGCCAAGACTACTTGGTTGCGTCCGGCGTGCTTGGCTTTATATAAAGCCTTGTCCGCTGCATCACTTAGCCGGTTGGCATCTGGGAACTGGGAAATTTCCGCGACCCCGCAACTAAAGGTAACTGAAAATTCATGCTGTTCAGACAGGTGGAGCAAAAGAGAAAAGTCGTTGCGTAAGGCATTCAGCACGTTCATTGCTGTTGCCTCATCGGTGTCGATCAGAACTACCGCAAACTCTTCTCCGCCATAACGTCCCACCAGATCGCTGGCGCGGAGCCGCTGCTTGAGTAGGCGGGAAAGGCTTTTGATTACGCCATCCCCCACCGAATGGCCGTAGGTGTCATTGACTCGCTTGAAATTGTCTATATCGACCATCGCAAAAGACAGCGGTTTGTTTTGACGTTTTGCTCTAGCCACTTCATCGCTCAGTCGGTCCTTGATGGTGGTGTGGTTGAGCAAGCCGGTCAGGCTGTCGCGCACCATAAGGGAGTGCAGCATGAGGGAGCGGCGAATACGGCTAGTCACTGCAGAAATTAAATGCTCCGGTCGTATTGGTTTGGTAAGAAAAGCGTCTCCCCCCAGCCCCATTGCAACAAGCTGTGTGTCGAGATTGCTTTCTGTGGAGAGGAACACGATAGGGATACTTACAAAGGCATCGAGTTGGCGTATGACCTTGGCTAATTCCATACCGTTACATTCTGGCATATAAATATCGATCAGGATCAGATTGGGAGTGAACTCAAGCGATACATCGATTGCCTTCAAAGGATTGCTGACCACTCTGACAGCCATTCCCGCTTGCTCCAACACGGCAGCGTGATAGGTAGCAAGGGATAGGGAATCATCGACAATCAAGACGCGGTATTCAGGGGCTTGGTCCGAGCTCATGATATCGAGTTTATCAATCAAACTGCCTATATTCAGGGGCTTGCTTAGATAGGCGATACTGCCGGCACGTACTGCTTCCAGTCTAGCCGCGACCGTATCGTGTGCTGAGAAGAAAATCACTGGAACGAGGGTCTCCCGCCCCTGTTGTATTTCATACATGGCAGTCACTCCTCCCTGCTTATCCCCCGGGAAAGTGGTGTCCATCAACACTAGGACACTAGGAGCTGACTGAATGCCAAGCCGGAAATCCGCCAGCGTATAAAACACCCTAACATCATAACCAAAGTAACTGAGTTGAGTTTTCAATTCGTCGGCAAGTTTGCGGTCATCCGTGACTACAAAAATTTGATGGGGGGCAACACCCCTATCGGCAGGCACAACCGCTGGCGGTTGCAGGTTACGCATGAGAACAGCCCAGAATATTCTGCGCCCTGCTTGCTAGTATCACTAAAGCGAAGGGTGCTGCGTTTACAATCATTGCGATGTCCCTATTCTGGATAAACTCCATCTTGCTTACATCATAATAACATTTAGTCACTTTCCCGCTTAATCCAAATTGCAGCTGTGTTAAAAACTGCAGGAACATGCTGGCCAGAGATTATCTGATCTAACTGTGTGTGTAAAATAACACTAAGCGATACCCTACCGGTTTGAGGTCGGCGGTGTCGAGGCGCAGTTGGATGTTGAGATACTGGTTGGCTGGGAAGCCGATAGTTGTGTTTTGTGGCGTAGGCAAATAGTCCTCCGGCCTGAAAATACGGCGCGCAAGTGCTTTGTCATCACTGCGGGTAAGCGTAAGCTCAAGATTGGGGAAAGCCTGCGCGTAGGCGGCACGGTTGCGCAGCTGGGCGATCAGAATGACCTGGTTTTTATGTGTTGGATCGTCCTGAATTTCGGATGACTCTATGCTCATCAGTCTAATTATGTGCGGCAATGGCACGCTGCATTTTAGTATCTGGCAAGATTGAATCAGAGCAGGCTTAATGAATGGCAAATGCGCGGCGAGCTCGACGCGGAACAAGTAGGTGGCTTGCGCGAACACTAGCAATAGTAACGGAACTGTTGCAATCGTCCAAAACCAGGAGCTGCGTTTCGACAGGAATTCCCCATCAACTTCAGTTTGACCAGTCTGCGTCAAGGATTGGACAACGGTTTCTTCGGAAGAGTCCGGCGCGGTAAGATCGGGTTCATCTACAGGTGATTGCTCAGCTAGCGTATCGGTCTCGTAAATTATGGGCAGCTTAAATTGGGGGTCAATCTCCCCCGGGGAAAAATAGGGGCGTGGATCGAACGCCTTCAGGCAATGACCGCAGCGCACCATGCGGTGATGTATCTCCAACTGCTCACCTGGAATTCTGAAACGGGTGCCGCAGTGCGGACAGAGAGTTGTTCCGCTCATCCTAGCGCCTGCGCCCTGATAGGCATGACCAACCTTCTTCGAAGAGCGGAGCGTTCAGGTCGAACCATTGCTGATATATCTTTATCACGTCTTGTGCCTGTTCTTCAAGTATCCCCGACAAAACGATATACCCACCTTGTCGAGTTGCATTGGCCAATAACGGAGCGAGTATGCGCAGCGGATTGATCAGGATGTTCGCCACTACCAGATCATAACTATTTGGCGGAGTATCGTTCGGCAGATAGAACCGGGCATCGGTGACCTGATTGGCGATAGCATTGTCGCGGCTGGCGATCACTGCCTGCGAGTCTACATCAACCCCGGTCACCATTGCAGCCCCCAGCTTGAGGGCTGCAATGGCGAGGATGCCTGATCCGCAACCATAATCCAGCACACTTTCCCCACCTTGCAAGTGTTCATCCATCCATCGCAAACACAGACGTGTGGTGGGATGGCTTCCGGTGCCGAACGCCAGACCCGGATCAAGCACAATGTTGATCGCGTCCGGGTCGCTGGGGGTGTGCCAGGTCGGCACGATCCATAGTCGCTGTGAGATCGGGATTGGCTCAAACTGGGATTGGGTGAGACGAACCCAGTCGTTGTCGTCCAGTACTTCGACGCGATAATCCGGGAGCTGTGTGAGGCCGATGTTATCGACAGCGCTGCGCAAGATCTTGCTGACATCCTGGTTGCTGCCGAACAGTGCGCCTATCCGGTTATGCTGCCACACCCGGGATGGCGGCTCACCGGGCTCGCCGAATACTGCCTGCTCATCAGGAGTATTGGCATCGGCATCCAGTAAATCTACGGACAACGCGCCGAGTTCGAGCAGTGCGTTGCTCAGGGCTTCAGCGTGCACGGCATCAGCTTCAACGATGAGGTTAAACCAAGATACTTTACAGTTTTTCACTACGTCACAAGCGCAGCAGTTGCGCTATTTCCCCTTGTTGCGTTCGGCAAGCCGCTCTTCCAGATAGTGTATGTTGGTGCCGCCGCGTATGAACGCAGCATCCTGTATCAGCTCTCGATGCAGTGCGATGTTGGTTTCGATGCCATCTACCGCCATTTCGGACAACGCAGTGCGCATCCGTGATATGGCTTGCTCGCGAGTGTCGCCGTAAGCGATGATCTTGCCGATCATCGAATCATAATATGGCGGCACCAGATAATTAGTATAGACGTGCGAATCCACACGTATGCCTGGGCCGCCGGGCGTATGCCAAGTGGTTATGCGCCCAGGGGAAGGGGTGAACTTGTAGGGATGTTCGGCATTGATGCGGCATTCAATGGCATGGCCGCGGAACTGGATATCACGTTGTTTGAAGGGAAGCTTTTCACCTGCGGCAATATGTATCTGCTGCTGCACGATGTCAATGCCAGTGATCATTTCAGTGACCGGATGTTCAACCTGCACGCGGGTGTTCATTTCGATGAAGAAGAATTCACCATTTTCATACAGGAACTCGAATGTCCCCGCTCCGCGATAGCCGATCTTGCGGCAGGCAGCAGCGCAACGCTCACCGACCTTGTTGCGCATTTTTGCGTCGAGCAGTGGGGCGGGCGCTTCTTCCAATATCTTTTGGTGGCGGCGCTGCATCGAACAGTCGCGCTCGCCGAGATAAACCGCGTTGCCATGCTGGTCAGCCAGTACCTGGATCTCGATGTGACGCGGATTTTCCAGAAATTTTTCCATGTACACCATTGGATTGTTGAAGGCAGCCTGCGCCTCTGCTTTGGTCATGGTGACTGCATTCAATAGTGCTGCTTCGGTATGCACTACTCGCATGCCGCGCCCTCCTCCCCCGCCCGCCGCCTTGATGATGACGGGATAGCCGATGCTACGCGCAATCTTGACGATTTCGGCAGGGATGTCCGGCAATGCTCCGTCCACTCCCGGCACACAAGGTACCCCAGCCTTTTTCATCGCATTTTTGGCGCTGACCTTGTCACCCATCAGGCGAATGGTCTCGGCGCGTGGGCCGATGAATACAAAACCACATTTTTCGACGCGCTCTGAAAAATCTGCGTTTTCGGAAAGAAAACCATAGCCTGGGTGGATGGCTTGCGCATCGGTGACTTCCGCAGCGCTGATGATGGCCGGAATATTCAGATAACTTTGCGAGGAAGGCGCGGGGCCGATGCAAACAGATTCGTCCGCCAGCTTTACATATTTGGCGTCGGCATCGGCTTCGGAGTGCACCACGACAGTTTTGATGCCCAGTTCGCGGCAGGCGCGTTGGATTCGGAGAGCGATCTCGCCACGATTAGCGATCAGAATTTTTTCAAACATAGTTTTGGCTCCGAACTTGAGCTGGGCGCGAGATTGAGTACCTTTATTTCTTAAAGCCATATCCGCTGTACAGCCCAGTGGTGGTGAAGGGCGTTGGAGGATTTATCCGATGACGAACAAAGGCTGGCCAAATTCAACAGCTTGGCCGTTTTCTACCAGAATGGCTTTGATTACACCACTTTTATCCGCTTCGATCTCGTTGAGTAATTTCATTGCCTCAATGATGCACAAGGTTTCGCCACTGTTCACGGATTGGCCCACATCCACGAAGGCCTTGGAACCTGGAGAGGCCGAGCGGTAAAAGGTGCCTACCATCGGTGATTTCACCACATGACCTTCTGCTACAACGGGTATGACGGGTACTGCAGCTGGTGCGGTGACTTGCGGGGCAGTAGTGGCTGGTTGCGAAGTGGGGGTATAAGATTGCTGGGCGGATGAGGCAGTGCGGGTGATGCGAACGCGCTCTTCGCCCTCGCTGATTTCCAACTCGGCAATCCCAGAGCTTTCCACCAGTTCAATTAGCGTTTTAAGTTTGCGTAAATCCATGATGGCCCCTTAAAGCTTATTTATTGTGTTTTATGGCTTAGTGCATATTGCACGGCACATTCATAGCCTACTGCGCCTAGACCGCTGATTACGCCGATTGCCAGATCGGAAAAGAACGATTCCTTACGGAAGGCCTCGCGAGCGAACACATTGGAAAGGTGTACCTCGATGAAAGGAATGGCCACTGCCGCTAGCGCATCACGCAAGGCCACGCTGGTATGGGTGAACGCAGCGGGGTTGATAATGATGAATTCAGTGCCATCAGCGCTTGCCTGCTGCACCCGGTCAACCAGCAGTGCTTCAGCATTGCTCTGGAAACAAGATAAGCTCGCCCCTTGCGATTTGGCTAATTTCATCAAACGAGCATTAATTTCATCTAACGTCACATGACCATACACCGCTGGCTCTCGACTGCCGAGCAGATTCAAATTGGGTCCATGCAGCACTAGGATGTTTTTCATCCTAGGTAGTTTGCCGTAAATTAGGGGGAGTTGTCTAGGATTTTAACGAAGATGGGCAAAGAAATATTAAAGCCCAACGGCTTGCAATGTTTTTATGAACTGGGTGGCATCCTGATAACCAACTACGCGAAAATCGCTCTGTTCCCTGCCCTGTGCATCGAAAAATAGGATGCCTGGCGGACCATACAGGCCAAAACGCTTTAGCAGAGCCTTGTTCGCTTCGCTATTGGGGGTGACATCTGCCTGCAACAGTAAGGCTGGTTTGAGCTTGGCTTGCACCGTGGTATCGGAAAAGGTAAAGCGCTCCATTTCCTTGCAGGAGACGCACCAGTCAGCATAGAAATCCAGCATCACAGTCTGGCCTTTAGCCTGGGTGAGGCGCTGATCAAATTCTGCGATATCTTTGATGCGTGAAAATTGCAGGGTGGCTGGAACCTTCGAGGAGGTACGGCCAACGGTGCCGAGTGGACGCAAAATGTCATGAGCGCCCGACAACGCGCCGATCAAATAAGCTACACCCAGTAGCAGGGCAATCAGACCGACACCCTTGAATAATTTGTGCCAGCCGTTAGCGTTGTGCGGCAGGCTGTCCAGTGCGTGTAGGTAAATTCCAGAGAAGATCAGCAGTGCCGCCCAAAGTAGCATCTGTGCGCTGATAGGCAGTAGTGGTTGAATAATCCAGATAGCCAGCGCCAGCAGCATTACGCCGAAGAAACGTTTTACGGCTTCCATCCATGCGCCGGCCTTGGGGAGCAACACGCCTGCCGACGTGCCAATCAGGAGCAATGGTGCGCCCATACCCATGGCTAGCGCGAAAAGCGCTATCCCGCCCAGCAATGCATCGTTTGTCTGGCCTATATATAACAGCGCACCAGCCAGTGGCGCTGCTACGCACGGTCCCATGATGATGGCGGACAGTGCACCCATCACAAATACACCGGAAAGGTGGCCGCCGTGAAGCTTGTTGCTGGTGTCGGACAACTTGCTTTGCAGGGCAGTTGGAAGCTGTAGCTCATAAAATCCAAACATGGACAAGGACAACAGCACAAACACTGCGGAAAAACTGCCCAGTACCCAAGGCGTTTGCAGCGCGTTGGAAATCAGGCTGCCGGAATATCCGGCTGCCACGCCTGCGGCGGCGAAGGTTATTGCCATGCCTAACACATAAGTCAACGACAGGATGAAGGCGTGCACCTTGGTAATTTTGTGGCCACGCCCGACGATGATGCCGGACAGGATCGGGATCATCGGAAATACGCAGGGCGTAAAGGCGAGCAATAGTCCCGCGCCAAAAAAGAACGAAACGATCAGCCAGAAACTGCCGTCACTGAAGAGTTGCGCAATTTGCGATCCTTCCGATTGAAAGGGTTGCAATTGGGTCGGCGAGGCTTCAGTCATGACGGGGGGCGAAAGCCTGCCGGTCTTAGCATCAGGCAGGTTGATGCGCATGACCGGAGTAATGGGCGGGTAGCACAGGCCTTCTTCACTACAACCTTGATAAGATGCATTCATGTTAATTGTTTCGGCGCCAGCGGCGGGATCTCTTGCCAAAGTTATTGCAGCCTGAAATGACTGATGAAATACCTCAGTGCTGCCAAAATTAGGATCCTGCTTTATCTCTCCCTTGGGCAAATTTACCCCGGTGATCTTGACTGCTTTGTCGCCCACCTCGAAGCTGATCTTGTCGCGATATAAATAGTATCCCGGTGTGATTCTGAAATTGGCTTGCAGGGTGTAGGCATCGCGAACGAGTACATCCAATGAAAAAGCCTGATCTGGAGGCAAAAAAGTAGGCTGTTTGGAGCCTCCCAGACC